>JANOIV010000214.1:0-24875 GCA_031407875.1 Desulfobulbaceae bacterium
GAATTTGCTTGTTCAGCCATGGATTTTTTTATTATCACTACCGCCAGTGGGAGCAGGAAGCCCCATTTGTCCGGGCGCCAGAATAATCATATTTTCTTATATTTACCCAAAGAGAGCGGCGATGACAAGAGAACTGATTGGGATGAGCGATGAATACCGGAGAAAGAACCCGTTCCAGCCGAGCCGACCGTCCGCGTTTTCAGCCGGGGACATTTGACCTTGTAAAGATATCCTCGTGTTTATATACTTATTTTTCCGACAACGACAGATGCCGGCCCTCTGTCGGGATACTTCCAGGCAACTTCATGGCCCTCTTCTCATTCTTCTGACTTGCACAATGGTGCCACATCTCCAATGGACATAGACCAACGACAACAACGAGGTATCCTCGCCGTTCATCTGGGCCTTGTAGTAAATGCCCTCCTGGCAATCCTGAAAACCGCTGTCGGGATTGCAGGGCACAGTCCGGCCCTGCTTGCCGATGGAATTAATTCGACCTCCGATGTCGCCTACGGGATAGTCGTCAGCATCTTCATGCGCCTTTCCGGCAAGCCTGCCGACGAGGAACACCCCTACGGCCATGACCGTCTGGAATCCATCGCCGCCGTGGTCATCGGGGCCTTCGTCATCACCACGGCAATATCGATCTTCTGGTCAGCCATCGATAATATCTATGAACTCTACCGTGGACAGTCCGATTTCAGCGGGGCCTCGGTTCTCGCCCTGTGGATTGCCCTGCTGACGGTGATCACCAAGATCTGTCTGACACTTTGGACGCGAAAAATCGGCGAGCAGACCAAAAACTCCGCGGTCACGGCCCTGGCCGCGGATCACCGAAACGACATCTTCTCGGCCCTGGCGGCGACGGTGGGCATCGTTTTCGGGCGCATGGGCTACCTCTGGATCGATCCCCTGGCCGGCGGCCTGGTCTCGCTGATCATCCTCACGACCGGTATCGATATCATCCGGCAATCCACCGCCGATCTCATGGACACTCTGCCCGGCAGACAATTGAGCGAGCAGATCAGAGAACTCCTGGATCAGATCCCCGGTGTCAAGGCTATCGAGGACATCCATGGGCACCGATTCGGCCAGTATCTGGTGGTCAACATCACGGTGGGGGTGGCCCCCGACATCACGGTGATGGAGGGAGACCGGATCGCCACCGAGGTTGAGACAGTTCTTACGGAACGCATCGATTTCATGCGACGGGTGTTTGTCCACTATCATCCGATACAGGTCTGCCGGAGTAAAGAGTGACACGCCGGCAGGAAAATGGCGGGAGGAGAGATTTGGAATTGAAATAACCCTACATAAGCCCCGGATAGAGAAGAGACAGGATACACATCCTGTCTCTTCTCTCAAGATCACTTAGTGCATCCTCCTATCATTAATGCTTTGAGGTTTTCCTTGTACTCATTGCATTTCACTTTCGCCTGGATCATATTTCCCCATTTGGCGCAGTTTGCATCTGCAACGAGTTTGGCGATTTTATCCATGTGCGGACCGTTGGCTTTTTCAATTTCGGCCTTGATTTTCTCCTTCAGCAGCTCCATCCACGCATCATCGGCAAGGGCGAGCAGTTCTTCATGCATATTGCATTCACAATCGCTATTGGTCTTTGGTGTAGTGGCGCACGATTCTGTTGTGCAGCATTCTTCAGACATAATATTCTCCTCGTTTTCTTGTATGCTCTTATTATCTCTATCCCATATACATTCAGGATAAAGGTTCTAAAACCATCAACCAATAGACCGGTACGTCGATTAATTGATGGTAAGACCAACTTTCATTCTGATGGCATACACTCATAAAGAGCCATCACCAGATGGTCTTTGCCTTGTCGTTGTTACCATGTTTGTGTGCCCGCTCGGGGACTTGACAATGAATATAATAATCACTCTTTCCCACCATGCACCTAGCGGCAGAAACTGTAACGGTCGGATTTGGCGGCAGAGAAAGACAGAAACTATTGGCGAAAATCGCCATTTTTGACAAAGATACGGGCTTCTGATACACTTATGCAATAGCCTGGAAGAGTACATAAAAGTACGGCGAGGAGCCGCACAGCGTAGCCGACAATGAAGCTTGATTTGGAATTGGCATAAAAGGGCTAAACCATGAAAAAACAGGTCAATAAGTTTCGAGATGCGATTTTCATCGTCATAGAGGATCGCTCCTGTCCCATTTATAATGTTGGCGAAGAATTCAAGGTCGAAAATTTCAGCCTTTCGGTCCCCTCCCATAAACCCGGCTGCCTCTATCTGTCGCAGGTGATTGCCAATATCATCACTTCAAAGGAGAGTTACGGCGGGATGCCGAAATTTGGCGGTCAGAAGCCGAAATTTGACTGTGGCGGTTGCGAAGGGTTGATCCACTTTGAATTCAAAAAGGAAAGGGACTTTGCCACCCCGCAGATGAAATTGCTCAACGAGACGGAAGAGCGACGTCGAAGGCAGCACCTTGATAATTTTTTTGGCGTATTGCGAAACCTTGATTTCTTCGAATCCTTAGATGACGATACCTTGAGCGATCTGACCATGCTTCTTGACATGAGGAGCATTCCCCTCGATAAGGTGGTTATCAAAAAGGGAGACACCGGCAGCAATCTCTATATCGTGTTGAGGGGCAAGGTGGCGGTGATAGCCAATGACGGTTCAAGAATTGCAGAGATGGGAACCGGAGAGATTTTCGGCGAAATGAGTCTTCTTTCCGGCGAACCGGTGACCAACTCTATTCACACCATTGCCGACACCCAGTTGGCCATGCTGAGTATCAAAAACTTTAAACATGTCCTTAAAAAGTACCCGGTCTTACAGCTTTTCCTTTTTAAAATGCTGGTCGATCGGGCTCAGATCTTGACTCTGCGATCGGGGAATATTTCCTCAGGCATGACCGGGGAACTGGCGAAAATCACCACCGTTGATCTCTTTCGGCTGATCAATTCTGGCCGGAAGACCGGGACGATTGACCTGACCCTTGAGCTAGGTAGGGCAATGGTCTTTTTCAAGGAGGGCGAAATCGTCTATGCCCGTTTCCTCAAACTTCGTAATAAAAATGCTGTGTTTGCCCTGCTGAATGAGAAAAAAGGTCGGTTCACCTATACCAAGGGAATTCCCAGTGAACTCGATAAACTGCCGCCCATTGGTGGCTTCATGGGAATGTTGAGGAGGGATTTAGAGGATAGTTGAGCATTAGGTCAACAGAGACACTTCCCTCATACACTGCAATGCAGAGGTTGGCTCGACAGGATTTGAAAACAAAAAAGCCTTGGGGTATGTAAAACTTTATGCCCCAAGGCTTGACCACTAAAGTGGTCGGGATGAGAGGATTTGAACCTCCGGCCCCAGCGTCCCGAACGCTGTGCGCTACCAGACTGCGCTACATCCCGACCTTGAAAAGCTTATCCTGATCAGTCTTCATCCGTCCCAGAAAAACGGAAGTGCAATTAATATATTCTCAGAGGCGAGAAGTCAAGAGCAAAAGCCCGTTATGCTTGATCAAACCAACGTCGAACAAATTAATCATACGAAAATCTCAAGCTTATCACTGCTGGCCGTTCTCACCCTGACCTGTCAGGGATGCTCCCACAGTGCCTGGTACGAAGGTTTCAGACAGGGCCGGACCAATGAGTGCTGCAAGCTGCCGGACACTGACAAGGAACAATGCCTGAAGGAAATCGAAGTGAGTTATGATACCTACAGAAAAGAACGCCAGAAAACCATCGATTGAGGTTGGCCAGAAGAAAACGGAACATCTCCATACGCATGTTTGTTAATGTTGATAGAAATATGGGGAGTGTCCCGATTTTTTCAGTAAAACAGGGCATGTCCGACTGAGGAATTAATCAAGTGGCTCAAAGCGGGCCTGGAAGAACCTGAGGCTTTCCGGTTCGTAGACCATCCTGAGGCCTTTGATCGTCTCGCGCTGCTCATAGAGTTCGATACAGCTCTCGGCCACCACGTCCATATGGAGATTGGTATAAACCCGGCGCGGGATAGTCAAGCGTACCAGCTCCAGGCGGGGCCGGACATGGTCGCCCGTCTGCGGATCGCGACCGGCACTGACCATGCCCCGTTCCATCGCCCGTACCCCGCTGTCGACATAGAGCGCGGCGGCCAGGGTCTGAGCGGGAAACTGGTCCTGGCTGAGATGCGGCAGAAAGGCCCTGGCGTCGAGAAAGACCGCATGGCCGCCGATGGGCCGGACAATCGGGATACCGTGTTCGATCAGCCTGTTGCCGAGATATTCGACCTGGGCAATACGGTGGGCGATATAGGCATCATCGACCATCTCCCGCATGCCCTGGGCTATGGCCTCAAGATCGCGACCGGCCAGGCCGCCGTAGGTCGGCATCCCCTCGAACACCACCACCATCTCCCTGGCCCGTCGGGCAAATTCATCATTATTGGTGGCGATGAAACCGCCGATATTCACCAGATTATCCTTCTTTGAGGAGACGGTGCAGCCCTCCGCATGACTCATGAGTTCACGGAAGATCTCGCGCACCAGCATATCCCGATAGCCCTCTTCGCGCTGCTGGATGAAGTAGGCGTTCTCCACTGCCCGCGTGGCGTCGAGGATGAGCGGTAGGCGGTACCTGTCGGCAAAGGCCTTCAGCTCCCGCAGGTTGGCCATGCTCAGGGGTTGGCCGCCGGCCATATTGACACAGGGGGCGATATTGAGATAGGCGATCTGCTCGGCCCCGACCTCATCCACCAGCCTCTGCAGCTTGTCGATATCGACATTGCCCTTGAAGGGATGCAGGCTGGCCGGGTCCTTGGCCTCGTCGATGATGCAGTCGTAGAAGATGCCGCCGGCCCGCTCCACATGGACCCGAGTCGTGGTAAAGTACATGTTCATCGGCACATACTGGCTGGGCTTGATGCGGATCTGACTGGTCAGGTGCTCGGCGGCCCGGCCCTGATGGGTGGGGATCAGGTGCTTGAAGCCATAGATATCATGCATCGCCTGTTCGAGCCTGTAGTAGCTTTTGGCCCCGGCATAGGACTCATCGCCGCGCAGCATGGCCGACCACTGCAGATCGGACATGGCGTTGGTGCCGGAATCGGTGAGGAGATCGATATAGATATCCTCGCTCCGGAGGAGAAAGGTGTTATAGCCGGCCTCCCGGATCGCCGCCAGTCGTTCTTGCCGCGTCGTGGTCTTCAGGTGCTCGACCATTTTTATCTTGTAGGGTTCTGCTATGGTTCGGGTCTTCATGGGATCCTCCAGGGTCGGTTGCTATGAAAATACCGGGATACTCAGTATAATATTAGTTGTTATGCTATTTATATATTAATATAATTATACATAAACAAATATTATACTATTATTATTCCGTCAAGATGATTTTCAGCAGAAATAATGCAAGAAGGACGGACAGCAGGTTTATCCCTTTGTCCGAGGAAATGATGTGCAATGAAGATATCGACCCATTACACTGAAATACCTGTATTGTTGGAATGGCAGGCATAGGAACCGATCCGATTCCCCACAGAGGATAACTCATGTCACTTGACGCCACAGATATCAAAATCCTCACCCTGCTTCAGGAGAACGGCCGCATAACCAACGCCCGTCTGGCCAAAGAGGCGGGCATTTCCCCGCCGGCCATGCTTGAACGGGTGAAACGGCTTGAGGCCTCCGGGGTCATCCGCCAATATATCACCCTACTCGACCGGGAGAAGACCGGCTTCGGCCTGTTGGTCATGACCATGATTTCCCTCAGTTTCCATCAGATCTCCTCCCTGCAGCAGGTTATGGAACAGTTGAGAGGACTTGAAGAGGTGTTGGAGTGTTATCAGATCACCGGTGATATGGATTTTCTCATCAAGGTGGCGGTCAAGGATATGAACAGCTATACGGCCTTTGTGAACAATAAACTCTCCGGCATCGCCGGTATCCAGAACATCAAGACCTCATTTGTCCTTGAAACGGTCAAATCGACGACGGTCCTGCCCATCAGGACTATTGATTGACCGCTGACCCGGCCGCTGACCCCAGCGACCGATTACTTCTTGAGATTTGACAGCTCGAGCGAAGACACGTATCATATCCCTGTAATCTTCCTTTTCCTTTAATCCTGCGGAGAGTATGGAGCAGACAGACCGACACCTCGCCATCTTTGAGACCGCCTGCAAAAATGCCGGGCTCAAGGTCACGCACCAGCGCCTGGAGATATACCGGGCACTCCGTGCGGCGAGCGATCATCCGACTGCAGAGATGCTCTTTCAGCGACTGCGGGAAAAACTGCCGACAATTTCCATCGATACGATATACAGAACTCTCACCACCCTGGCTAACCACGGCCTGATCAGCAGGGTGGAGACGGCCTCGAACCTGAACAGGTTCGAGGTAATCCGCTCGCCGCATCACCACCTGATCTGCAGTTCCTGCAACACCATTGTCGACTTTACCTGGCCTCGTCTTGATGAGCTTCCGTTCCCTCAAGAGGCTCAAAACTGGGGGCAAATCAATACGGCAACGATCGTCGTTTACGGTATATGTAAGACGTGCTTGCCATAGAACTACGCGCCACCCTTATTTCTATTCAATCCTAATTAGTATTTTTTCTTATTTAGGATTGACATTGATCACCACCAGGCTATATCATCTTTATTGACGGGATTGTCCCACTCAGCAGAATCAGTATCACAACTAGCCATTTTCCATAAGAGGAGGCCGTATGACCCAGAAGAAAAAACTCACGAGCAATAATGGCGCCCCCGTAGTCGACAATCAGAATGTCATGACGGCAGGCCCACGGGGCCCGCAATTGCTGCAGGATGTCTGGTTCCTGGAAAAACTCGCCCACTTCGACCGGGAAGTCATCCCGGAACGGCGGATGCATGCCAAGGGCTCCGGCGCCTATGGTACTTTTACCGTCACCCATGACATCAGCACGTATACCAAGGCTAAGATTTTCGCAAAAATCGGCAAGAAAACAGATCTCTTCCTCCGTTTTTCGACAGTGGCCGGCGAACGCGGGGCGGCAGATGCCGAACGCGATATCCGCGGCTTTGCCATGAAGTTTTACACCGAAGAGGGCAACTGGGATCTGGTGGGCAACAACACCCCGGTCTTTTTCCTCCGCGACCCTCTGAAATTTCCCGATCTCAACCATGCCGTCAAACGAGATCCCCGTACCAATATGCGCAGTGCCAAGAACAACTGGGATTTCTGGACCTCGCTGCCGGAGGCCCTGCACCAGATTACCATCGTCATGAGCGATCGGGGTATTCCGGCAAGCTACCGGCATATGCACGGTTTCGGCAGCCATGCCTTCAGCCTGATCAATGCCAAAAACAAGCGATTCTGGGTGAAGTTCCACTTTCGCACCCAGCAGGGCATCAAAAACCTGACCGACGCAGAGGCCGAGGCCATTGTCGGCCGCGACCGGGAAAGCCATCAGGCCGATCTCTACAACAGTATCGAAAAGGGCGACTTCCCGCGTTGGACCATGTTCATCCAGGTTATGCCGGAAAAGGCTGCCGCCAAGTGCCCCTATCACCCCTTTGACCTCACCAAGGTCTGGCTGCATAAGGACTATCCCCTGCACGAGGTGGGCGTGCTCGAATTGAACCGCAATCCCGAAAACTATTTTGCCGAGGTCGAGCAGGCGGCCTTCAACCCCGCAAACATTGTGCCGGGTATCAGTTTTTCTCCTGACAAGATGCTCCAGGGGCGGCTTTTTTCTTATGGAGATGCCCAGCGCTACCGGCTCGGGGTCAATCATCATCTCATCCCGGTCAACAAATCCCGCTGTCCCTTCCACAGCTACCACCGCGACGGCGCCATGCGGGTCGACGGCAATTACGGCAGTACTTTGGGCTATGAGCCCAACAGCTATGGGGAATGGCAGGAGCAGCCCGATTTTGCCGAACCGCCACTTGAGCTCAGCGGGGCGGCAGATCACTGGGATTATCGGGAAGACGACACTGACTACTACACCCAACCAGGTCTGCTGTTCCGCTTGATGAGCCCGGCCCAGCAGGAGGTTCTTTTTGGTAATACGGCGCGGGCCTTGGAAAGTGCTCCGGAGGAGGTCAAACTCCGCCATATCGACAACTGCCTGAAAGCCGACCCCGCCTATGGCAAAGGGGTGGCGAAGGTGCTGAAAATCTCTTTGAAAAACCTGAAAAAATCTTAAGAAAATCGCCACGGAACAGGGTTGTCCGCCGGTAACAGGCAGGCAATCCTGTTGTAACAGAGATGGATTAGCGAACGATATGGCCCAACACCTTCAAATTATTGCCCCAGGCATTCCAGGGCCCCGTGACAAAGCGGGCCACCATTGTTTTCGGAGAAAACAATAACCTTAGTGTCGAGATCAAGATGACACCTGCGACTATAGTTGGTGTGACTGAGGCGCGGGGTCCAGGTGCCGTCTTTGTTGGGACAGACCTCTTTGATACAGGCCGGATGGCCCCGGTGAGAGTATCCCACGAAACATGGCCATCTCTCCTGCTCACCGAATCTCTCAATTAAAGAAATCGGAATTCCCACCGATATATGTCTGCACACATCTAGAAAATTCCCCCAACCCATGATGATCCCCTGGGCTGACGGGTCGACAAGATTCAGTCTAGACTATCTCATTTCACGTGGAGGTTCTATGATCAATCCCACCAGCAGCATGAGCGACGGAGTGGCAGCATTATCAGCGCGGAAGGTCGCCACATCCCCATCTGCTCAGGCCCTGTCATTCAGCGAGATATTGAATGGTATGCTCAGCCCTGACGCCCAAGGTCAGGTCAATGAGGAAGATCTCTTTTCCGCCCTCATTGACGAACGATTGACTTCGCTGAAGGGAGAAACGGTAGCGACAGCCTATACGGATCGGTTTGCAGCCAATCAAAACGAACTGATTACGGCAACTGGCCGCACCTCTGTGGAGGATTCCGCCCGCAAGGCCCTGAAGAGCCTCATGGAAGACGGCCTGCTCTCGCAGGGGGATGCGGAAAGCATCCATGCCCAGGCCTTTAAGGGGGCACAGCTCGACGATAACGCCACTGCCCTGTATGACTCTCTCGGCTCCTCCTATGACAACACCATAGCAGTCACTCTGGTTGAGATGGCCATACAGTCAGCTGCAAGCAAGGTCACGAGTTTTGACAGCGGTAAAGCGGATGCGGGCCGTCTCGCCTTTGACATTCAGACCGATACCAGCCCGACAGTCCCTTCGGGGACCCCTTCCACCGGCAATGATGCCAAAGGGCTTATCTGGAAACCGATTTCCGAATCCAACGGCAATGTGGCCGTGGTCCTGCAGCCCTTTCTCAAGGGTGAGGCCAATTCCGTCCTCGTCCAGGACAGTCTGGGAAATACGATAGAAAAGGTGAACTTAACATCGGTTGACGATATAGGTCGTTCGATTTTCCGCCTCCGGCAAACAGGGGCGAAATATCCTGACGGTCTGACGGTACAGGTTGCCTTGAAAAATGGCGAGATGCTCAGTTATCGGATTCCCGAACCAGCCGACCGTACCGTGTTTTAGAAACCCAAGAAAACCGGCGACAGCAGGGACATAAAGGGCTGGGACAGGCTCACTTCCCAGCCCCTCCGCCATCAGGCTAGGCTGATACTCTGGCCATGGCAGGGAACGGTCACCTCAAACCCGAGTCCGCGCAGATACTCAGCAAAGGCCAGAGACTGTTCCTCCTCGCCATGCACCAGGGCGATCTTTTTTATGCGCAGATTGGAATCTTTAAGCACCCTGGTAAGCTCGCCCTTGTCACCATGGGCACTGAAGCCGCCGATAGTCCGCACCCTGGCATTCAACGGATACTCCTTGTTATAAAATTTCAGTACCGGTGCCGGTCCTTTGCGGCCTCCCTCTTCATAGGCCTGGCCCAGTTCCTGAATCCTCCTCCCCAGGGTGTTCTGACCCATAAAACCGACTATCAGGACGGTATTACGCTCGTCGTGAATCTTGTGCCGGAGATGGTGCAGAATCCGCCCTCCCTCGCACATTCCCGAACCCGACAGGACAATATGAGGACGTTGATCCCGGTTCAGGGCTATCGAATCCTCAACCGACTGGATAAACTGCAGGTATTTGAAGCTGAACGGGTTGAGGCCATTCTGCAGGAAGGTCTTGTGCGTCTCCTGATCATAGACCTCGGGATGCTCGCCAAAGACATGGGTGATGTTTGTCGCCAGAGGGCTGTCGATATAGACGGGAACCGCCGGTACCAAACCATCCATATAGAGTTCATGGAGATAATAGATAAGCTCCTGAGTGCGACCATAGGCAAAGGCCGGTATCAATACCGTGCCTCCTCGCTCGAAGGTCTCCTGCAGGACCCGGCGGAGCATCGGCTTCATATCACTGACCGGATCGTGCCGGCGATCCCCGTAGGTACTCTCCATGATCAGGAGATCAATATCTCGATGTTCCTCGGCAAAATCGAGGGTCGGATCTTCAATGATCGGTTTGCCGAACCTGCCGATATCGCCGGTAAACATCACCGTCCTGCGTCTTTCGCCGTTCGTCCTCTGGATAACCACCATAGCCGAACCGAGGATATGGCCGGCATCATAGAGGGTGCAACTCAGGTCCCGGCCGATTACCGTCGGCAGGCGATAAGGTATACCCTCGAAATAGGCCAGCGACTCCTCCGCCTCTGCCAGGGAATACAGCGGCCTGATGACCTCGAGTCGGTGATCGGTCAGGAGTTTTTCAATAGCCCGGGTATTGAGCAGGTGCTTCTCGGTCTTGAGCAGAAGCCCTATCTCCTGCATCTCTTCTTTTGAGAGCTTGAGCTCCAGGCTGCCTGACTTGAGTTTGGCCAGAAAATTCCTGGCGGTCTTGTAGTTGAGATAGGAGGCATCTCCTTCCTGAATCTTGGCCGAATCTCTGAGCAGATAGGCGCAGGCGTCGGCCGTGGATCCGGTGCAAAAGATGTTGCCTTTGAAGCCCCTGCCGGTGACCATGGGCAGACGCCCCGAGTGATCGATATGGGCATGGGAAAGGACTATGTTGGTTATGGCCTGCGGATCAACGGGCAAAACCCGGTTCTTCGCCTCAGTCTCCTTGCGTCTGCCCTGAAAAAGACCGCAGTCAAGAAGGATCGTGTCGTTCTCCGTGGTCAGCGTATGAAAAGAACCTGTCACCTCCCGGGTTGCCCCGTGAAATGTTACATGCATGATTATTCCTCTCTTCCCTTCTTTGGGGTTATAGTGAAAAAGGTTTTGCTTGTCAGGCGAATTGCCGCATCACACCTTCAGCAAACTTTTTATTCAGGGACCACCGTCGGCTGATTATAACTGCGCAGGCTGCGCAGATCTTTTTTCTGGGAAAAGGCCACAAGTCCCTGCGGATCAGGATAACCAAGGGCTATGAACATGATGATCCGCTCATGGTTCTTCAGGCCCAGCATCCTCTCGGCTCTTTTTTCAAGCGACTCGATTTCCGACCAGTTCAGCGAGCAGGAGCTGAGCCCCAGGGTCTCCAGGGCATACATGAACGACATGATGGACAACGAGGCATCCACATAGATCCCATGTCTGTCCCGCTCACCGTAGTAGGCCGAGAGATCACCGATCACGGCACAGAGCACCGGGATATTATGATCGAATCCGGCAGTGCCGAGTGGCAGGGGCCGCAGACATTTCAAGGCCTCGGGATCATCGAAAAAACGGTAGAAAAAAGGCTGGCGGTTGCAGGCGGTCGGTGACTCTGCCGCAACTTCAACGGCCTTGTCGATCAGGGCATGGGGTACATGCGTCTGGAGAAACCACCTTACCGACCGACGGCGTTTGGCGAGATGGGCAAAATCATCAAAGGGAACCCGGCATGAACCCCTCCGGCTGTAGGGTATCCTGCCTCCTTTCTCCTCTGCAGGCTGGTCGACATGCAGGAATATTTCCCGGGCCCGTTCGACCTGATTGCCCCCCTGCACTACTTCGAAATAATGCTCAAGGATATCGTGGGCCCAGGCCAGATCCTTGAGCCACTCTTCGGCACGCTCAGCCTTCGTACACTCCGTATAACAGTTCACCGTGTCGACAATATAGGAGAGGGCAAAGCGGTCACGACGGGGGCGCATGAGCAGCCCTTTTTCAATCCGGTGGATGTTCCGGCGCAACAGTGTTCGATTGGAATTCTGATCCGTAGGCGAATGATGGAGCGCCAGCCCCGCCGCCACAGCCTGCTGCTCCCGTCTGAAAGCAGAAGAGAAGAAGGCGTAATAAAGGCTGCAAAGTCGGCTTGAAGCCGATATCCTGTGGAGAAGGAGACGTTGTTTGATACTGAAAATCCGGCGCATCCGGGCAAAGACTGCCGGGGGCATTCTCTTTTCCAAAAAAAATAACAAAGACATACGTCCTCTCTTCCAGATTGCGGGTTGATAGAAAATTCTCTCAACGAGATAGTATTTTCACCCGAACAGCGATTACTGGATCCTGCGCCGACAACTATAACACAACCCCCTTTTTCATCCATGAAATAGTTATCTTGCCCAGGGGTAGAGGTTGCCAGTTCGCCGAACGTATGCCATAATCGAGACAGTCCCGAATCTTTTCAACTCCCGACAACTGCTTTTTTTTTTTTGGAGAACACACCATGCCCGCCTCACCACTGCAGGGAATGAGCCAATTCAGCGGCCGGGCGCTCTTTGTCGGCAGCCGCCTTGACCTGCAATCCTTCCGCAATACCCACCGTCTGGCCGCCTCACCCCTTGCCGTCAGTGCCGGCGTTCAGGGCATGGCCGTGCTTTTTCGTTTCGGTGTGGTGGTCATGTTCGGTCTCAGCTCCGTTGAGGAAGCGGCCTTTCTCTCTGGGCTTGCACCCTGCATCATCGAGCCCTTCCGGGATTTGGAAGTTGAGGAGGTAACCATCCGGATAGAGCCGGACGGGGATGAGAGTGTTGCCTCATCCTCTACCGTCCTCCAGAATCTGGACATCACCAAACTGCAGATCATCGCCGATGCCCTGGCCAAGAGTGTCGTTCTCGGCCATTACGAGACGACCCTCAAAGAGTCCTTCGACCGCATTGAACCGCTGGCCTCCAAATTGCAGCTCGGTAAGAGTTATATGCGCCAGGGACACAACCTGCTCAGCCATATCGGTGACGTCCTGATGATCCAGGTGCGGATGGTCGGCAGGGTCGAGGTGAGTGAGAAGCCCGAACTCCTCTGGGATCTCCCCCAGTACGAACGGCTGTATGCCGATCTTGAGGATAATTATGAACTGCGGGAAAGGCACCGGGCCATTGAACGCAAACTCGAACTGGTTTCAAGGACTGCCGAAACCCTCTTTGATCTCACCCACAATAAACGTTCACTGCGGGTTGAATGGTATATCGTCTTTCTGATCGTCTTTGAAATATTCCTGACACTCTTTGAGATGTGGCGGGCTTGAGATTCGGGCATCCACGCATATCCGGTAGGTACGCGGAGCACAATGGCCGCAGACCGTGACCTCGGAAGACAGCAACGGACGGGCAGCCCTCCGGCAGGCAATGCCCACCTTTGCCACGGAATCATTAAACCTGTCCTCCTGCTGCAGGTCGTAGAAATGCAGCCAGCCCTCCTGGCCTAGAGCGGCGAGGGCGACAGGGAGAAAGGCCTCTGCTGATTTGGGCAGGGGCATGACAATCCTGTCAAATTTCCTGTTCAGGGTCGGCAGGATTGATCCGACATCTCCCTCATAGAACCGGACATTAGTGATCTTTTTGTTATACCCCAAGTTCTTCAGGGCATAGCGATGGGCCTCGGGGTTTTTCTCTATACCGAAGACCAGGCAGGAGGGATTGGCCCGGCCGATGATCAAAGGGTAGGGCCCGATACCGGAAAAGAGCACCAGGATTTCTTCTCCGGCCTGGACGAGGGTGGCGATGCGCTTGCGCTCATTGCTGCTCCGCACCGAAAAATAAACCGTTTCGGGATTGAGGAGAAACCGCACCCCATCTTCTTTGTGGACGGTCTCTTTTCTCTCTTCACCACCGATGATCTCCAGGGGCAGGGTGCGGAACTCCCCGCCATAGATTCCGGCCCGCCTGGCCACCACCTTGATCTTTCTGTGCAGATCAAGGATGGCCGCTGCGATAAGATGCCCTTTCTTTTCTAATTCCTCTGGAATGATGATGATGGCGATATCGCCCACCACATCATAGGATTGCACCAGACACTGCAGTTCTGCCGGGGCGAGATCTCCCTGCAAAGCCTCTTTCAGCTTTCTGGACATAGACGAATTTCTCTCAAGAAAACATTACGGCACAAAGAGATCTCGTAAAACACCTTGCAGGCAGATGTCGGGGAGTGGATGAAAACTGAAATGGGGGAGGGCGGCGCCACGAGAGCGGTTCGACTGCCATGACGCCTTTTCAAGAATGAAAGGCCTGCTGCGTCGACACAGCAGGCCCGGAAAAAGATTATTACCCCTTGATTTTCACCACATTGTCAGCTGCAGGCCCTTTTGGGCCCTGGACGATATCAAAACTGACACGGGCCCCTTCTTCAAGCGACTTGAACCCTTCCCCTTTGATCGCGGAATGATGAACAAAGATATCCTTTCCCCCATCCTGCTCGATAAAACCAAAACCCTTCGCGTCATTAAACCACTTCACTGTTCCTTCAGCCATTTTCAAACTCCTTTAATACATTGTTCTCAGTAAAAACGGTCTTTGGGATTGTTTTCCACCTATCCCAAATTACTTTATACTCAGATGGAAAATATTTTCAAAGAAAAATAAAAAGATATCAGCTAAAAGAGACGACTGCCATCGCCATGGGTCCACAAAAAGGCCACTGTTTCTTCCTTTTTCGGTTCTCGAGAGAAGGCAGGTTTTTATTCAATTATGTGTTTTTTAAAATATTAAAATTGGCTTATCTGTAGAGTATGATGGGCTATTTTTGATTTTGACATTTCCGCTAACCGGTGCTAATGCAACCTTTTACACTCACTTCAGCCCTGGACGATCAGATGTCTTGTGATTCTTTTTTTACGGCCTTTACCTGGCTTGGCTCGCTGTACTTCCTTCTGCCCTCCTCAGCTGTTCTCTCTCTCTTTCTGCTCTGGGCAGGAAAACCGCGTGAGATCCCGATGCTGGTCTTAAGTCTTTCGACAACAGTGGTTGCAGTCCATGCGGCCAAGTTGATCTTCCGCAGGCCACGACCGGATTCACCCGAGCTCCTGGTCTTGATGCCGACAGACTGGTCTTTTCCCAGCGCCCACACCGCCCAGGCCACCGCCTTTTTCCTCTCGATCACCCTTATCGCCATTCGCATCCTGCCGCCGTTCTGGGCAATACTTACGACTCTCTTCAGCCTGCTGATTGTTGCCGGTGTCGGTTATTCGCGCATCTATCTCCAAGTGCACTACCTTTCGGATGTCCTCGCAGGACTCGCATTGGCCATTCTGCTGGTTCTGTTGCTGCAGGCGATACCGCCTCACCTTTACCTGCCACCGGAGAAATGAATTTCAAAATCTTACCATTTTGCCAATGCTCATAAAGGAATCGCACCATGCATAATAAATTTCTCGGCACCGGCGAAAAAGGCTATCACCCGATACACAAAATCAAGGTCTGCCTCTCTGGTCTACGCTATGCAGTGCGTTACGATTTCAGCGTCGCCTATAAGATGTATCTGTCGATCATCACCCTCATCATCTGCTTTCTTTTGCGGCAATGGGTCGATTTTCTGTTGATCATGGCCGCAACCGCCCTGGTGCTCATAGCCGAGATGTTCAACAGCGCCATTGAGGCCCTGTGTGATTTCGTCGAGACCAAGGAGAACCATAAGATCAAGGTTATTAAAGATATATCCGCGGCGGCGGCCGGCCTCAGCATCCTCCTCTGGGCCGTCATTTTGTTTGTGGAATTCTCACATATCTGGCAGATCATGCGCGCTTAAGGTTTTGCCCGACGATAACCTCCTGAACCTCCGACATTACAGATTGAGCCGCTCGGAGCTCTTCACGGCCTGTCAACTCAGTTCGCCATAATCTGGGGTTGATTTAATGCCGAACTTGTGCTTACCTGCAGAGTGAAAGATACCCCCAGCAGGAACGCTCTTACCTGTCACATACAATGCAATTTTTATCATGGAGGGAAAAATGTTCAAGATCGTGCGACGTGAAGAAATGACTGGAGGGACAGTGATACTCAATGAGATTGAGGCACCACTCATCGCCAGAAAGGCCCATCCCGGTCAGTTCGTAATCCTGAAAGCCAACGAAAACGGCGAGCGGATCCCCCTTACCATGGCCGATACGGACCCTAAAAAGGGTACCATTACAATTATCTACATGGTCGTTGGCAAATCAACAGCCCTATTCAAGGAGTTGCAGGTCGGTGACTCCTATCAAGATGTAATCGGTCCTTTGGGAAAGGCCACCCACCTCGAAAAAGTCGGCAAGGTCGTCTGTGTGGGAGGCGGCACCGGTGTGGCCGTACTCCATCCCATCACCAGGGGACTAAAAGAGGTCGGCAACGATGTCACCTGTATTGTCGGGGCTCGGAATAAAGACCTGCTGATTCTTGAAGACGAGATGAGAAAGGCCTCGCACGATCTGCGCATCTGTACCGACGACGGCTCTTATGGCCACCACGGCTTTGTCACACAGGTCATGCAGGAGATCCTTGCGGCAGGTGATGTAAAACTGGTGGTGGCAATCGGCCCGGTCCCCATGATGAAGGCAGTGAGCAAGATCACCAAGGAATATAATGTCCCGACAATGGTCAGCCTGAATCCGATCATGGTCGATGGCACCGGCATGTGCGGCGGTTGCCGGGTGACAGTCGGCGGTAAGACGAAATTTGCCTGCGTCGATGGTCCGGAGTTTGACGGCCACGAGGTTGATTATGACGAGTTGATCATGCGACTGCAGGCCTATCAGGAAGAAGAGCGGGAATGCCATAAACAGTTCTGCCTGATCCGCGACGCTCAATAACACCGTCTTCCAGCGCAAGAGGGTAAGACGCAGACTGCGTCTGCAATAATCACATTCGCAGATTCGAGTATATCTATGGAGGAAAATATGGCCGTGAATATAGATAAGACAGAGAAAAAATCGAGAGTCCCGATGCCCGAGCAGGATCCCAAGGTCAGAGCTCGAAATTTTCTCGAAGTTCCAACTGGCTACACAATAAAAATGGCCCAAGAAGAGGCCGAAAGATGCCTGCAATGCAAGAAACCCGGCTGCGTGCCCGGCTGTCCGGTCGGAGTGGATATCCCCGGTTTTATCGATTTCCTTGCCCAAGGGGATATGTCCGGGGCGATTCGCAATCTGTGGGGCAAGAATTCCCTGCCCGCCGTCTGCGGCAGGGTCTGTCCCCAGGAGATCCAGTGTGAAGGCAGTTGTATCGTCGGCAAAAAAGGTGTGCCTGTAGCCATCGGCAACCTTGAACGTTTCTGTGCCGACTACGAAAGGGAGCACGGCACCGGCGAATTGCCCCCCAAACAGCCGCCAACCGGAAAAAAAGTAGCGGTTGTCGGTTCAGGCCCTTCCGGTCTCACCGTAGCGGGTGACCTGATCGCCAAAGGACATGATGTCACGATCCTGGAGGCCTTCCATAAGCCCGGCGGCGTATTGGTCTACGGCATCCCCGAATTCCGTCTGCCCAAGGCCATTGTCGCCCAGGAAGTGAATTTCCTGGAAAGACTGGGCGTAAAGGTCGAGTGCAATGCCGTCGTGGGTCGGACCGTTTCCCTCGATGAGTTGTTCGAACAGGGTTATGATGCCATCTACGTCGGGGTGGGGGCCGGACTGCCCAAATTCATGAATCTGCCCGGCGAGAACCTGGTCGGTATCCTTTCGGCCAACGAGTACCTGACCCGGGCCAATCTCATGCGGGCCTACAAGTATCCGGAAGTGGACACGCCAATACCCAAAGGCAAAAACGTGGTGGTCCTCGGGGCCGGTAACGTCGCCATGGATTCGGCCCGGACCGCCATGCGCCTCGGGGCCCAAAGTGTTAAAATCGTCTACCGCCGCTCGCGGGACGAAATGCCGGCCAGGGTCGCCGAGATCCATCATGCCGAAGAAGAGGGGATCGAGTTGTTCCTGCTGACCAATCCGACCCGCTACCTGGGTAATGAGAAAGGCCGCCTGACGGGCATGGAGTGTCTGCGTATGGAGCTCGGTGAGCCCGATGACTCCGGAAGAAGGCGTCCGGTAGCCATCAAGGGCTCGGAATTCCAGATCGAGTGCGACCTGTGCATCGTCGCCGTCGGATCCGGGGCCAACCCGCTTCTGACCAGCGAGACACCGGATATGCAGCTGAACAAATGGGGCTATATCATCACCGACAACCAGACCGGCAAGACCACCAAAAAAGGGGTTTGGGCCGGCGGTGATATCGTCACCGGCGCCGCCACGGTTATCCTGGCCATGGGTGCCGGCAGGCAGGCCGCCGACTCGATCCATGATTATTTGAGCCTCGGCTGGTAAGGTTTAGGCCCTGCAACAGGGCCAGGGACAGACCGCTCAACCGGAAAGCCTGCCAGCAGTTTTGGCAGGCTTTCTCATTCTCAGATCGTCTTTTTCAAACAAACACCCCGCTTTTCTGCAAACAGGGAGACCCCGTGATTCCTGCCTTTTCTTTTAAAACTCTGCCACAAATCCATTTCGGGGCCGGCAAGATAGGTGAATTGCCCCGTCTCGTCTACCGCTATGGCAATCGGGTTCTGCTACTCCTCGGCGGAGAATCCTTTATAAAGAGCGGGCATTGGCCAATCCTGCAGGCATCACTCAAGGCAAAAAGCGGCCTGCTGGCCGTCGTCGAGCATGTGAGGGGTGAACCTTCGCCTGAAACGGTAGATGAAATTGCCGATCGCTATCGAAAGCAGGCAATCGAGGTTGTTCTGGCCATCGGCGGCGGTAGTGTCATCGACGCAGGTAAGGCCATTTCGGCCATGCTGGTGGAGGGAGGCGGGGTCAGCCGTTTTCTCGAAGGGGTCGGCAACGAGAGACCAAGCGGCCGCAAAGTGCCTTTTATCGCAGTTCCAACCACCGCCGGGACGGGCAGCGAGGCCACCAGCAATGCGGTACTCACCCGAACGGGGGATCAGGGCTTTAAAAGATCCCTGCGCCACGACAACTATATCCCCGATATCGCCCTGATCGACCCGTCCCTGGCTCTCTCCTGCCCGCGGGATCTGACAATCGCCTGCGGCATGGATGCCTTTTCCCAGCTGGTCGAGGCCTATATGTCAACCCATGCCTCGCCCTTCACCGATGCCCTGGCCCTTGATGGCCTCGGGGCAGTGCGGCGCTCACTGCGCACAGTCTGCAATGAAGGCGACAATCTGCCCGCCCGAACCGATATGGCCTATGCCGCCCTGGTCTCGGGGATTGTCCTGGCCAACGCCGGTCTCGGTGCCATTCACGGTTTTGCCTCGGCCATCGGCGGCTTCTTGCCCATCCCGCATGGCGTCATCTGCGGCACCTTGATGGCTGCCGGCAACCGGGTCACCCTCAGACGATTGCGCCGGACGAACGAAAATCCCCTGGCCCTTGAGAAGTACAGCCGGCTCGGACGGTTGTTCACCGAAAAAGACAAGGCCCCGCCAGCCTTATACCAGGATCTCTTCATCGCAGAATTAGAACGGCTGACCGACGAACTCGTCATTCCGTCCCTTGGTCATTACGGAATAAACCAAACGCACCTGGACACAATCCTCGCCCAGTCCGGTAACAAATATAACCCGGCCGCTCTCGATCAGGAGGAGATGCGGGAGATGCTGCTGAGCAGGATATGACCAATGCTGCTCAGCGCAGGCCCGCAACGATATCCCGGCCAAAGGCCTCCGCCCTCTCCAGTTCTGCAGGCAACTCCCGGATTGCACCCTTAGAGTCGACACCTTTGAGCAGAAATGAATCGGCAAAGGCCATGTCCATGGTATCAAAGAAGTATCTCAGGGTCAGGAGACTGCAGTCAAAAACCTTCGCCCCCTTGGTCGCCGCTACCGAGAGCAGATAGCCTTTTCGTGCCTCTCCCTGACGAAAGCGGATACCGAGGTTATGTTTCCTTGACCAGCGGGCCTGAAAGCGGTCGACAAGAATCTTGGTCTGGGCGGTAAGTCCATAGAAATACACGGGGCTGACTATGAGGACCCGGTCCGCCACATCAACCCTCTCGTAAACACCCACCATATCATCCTCGATGACGCAGTTTCCGGTACCATCACAGCCTCCGCAGCCCTGACAGGGCCTGAGCTTGAGACTGTTGAGGCGGATATATTCCACGGTCCCTCCCCCCTTCTCTACCCCTTGGGCGACATGTTGGGCGAGGATTTCACTGTTGCCATTTATTCGTGGACTCCCCAAAACGATGAGCATATGCATAGAGTTCTCCTGTTTTGTCAAAGACGTGAGGACTGCTGCGTCCAGGTGCGGCTTCCCGGAGCAATAAAGACACCTTTACTATATAGCAAAGCTTGCACCTTTCTACCACTACCCCGGAGAAAATCTCTTGTTCAGGAATGGGATTTATTGTTAACTAAACCCATGAGAAAGATGATCCCTACACTCTTTGCCATCCAACGCTACTCCTTGCATGATGGCCCCCGTATCCGGACCACGATTTTCCTCAAGGGCTGTCCCCTTTCCTGTCGCTGGTGTCATAATCCGGAAGGGATCGCCAGGGAGATCAAGACCCTCTCGGTCCAGGCCAGGTGCATCGGCTGTGGCGAATGTGTTGCGATATGTCCGGAAAAGGCCCTCAATCTCGGTTCGCAGGGAATTCTCCGCGACCTCTCTCTCTGCACACGCTGCGGCGTCTGTGTGGACATCTGCCCGGCCCTGGCCCATGAGGCGACCGGCTGGCAGACCGATGTGCAGACCGTGATGGCCGAAATCAGAAAGGATCTGCCCTTTTTTGATCAGTCAGGGGGAGGCGTGACCTTTTCCGGTGGTGAACCTTTGATGCAACCCCTCTTCCTCGTTGAGTTGCTCAAGGCCTGCGGCCAGCTGCAGATCCACCGGATCGTCGATACCAGCGGTTTCGTCTCGATTGATCTCCTCCTGGAAGTCGCCCGGCATACCGAGCTCTTCCTCTATGATCTGAAGCACATGGAGAGCAACATACATAAAGAGTATACCGGCGTGGGCAACGAGCTGATCCTCGCAAATCTCGCCGCCCTCTGCCATGCCGGCCATGCGGTGCGGGTGCGCATTCCCCTTGTTGCCGGGGTCAATGACGATGAAGAGAATATCCGGGCAACGGGGAGATTTCTGGCCGCACTTCCCGGCATCGAAGGTGTCGACATCCTACCCTACCACAGCATCGGCAGGGCGAAATACCAGAAACTCGAAATGGACTATCCCGGCGGCAGTCTGACAACTCCTGATCCGGATCATATCAAAAAACTCATCGAAATTCTGAATAATTCAGGATTTGACGTCCGTCTTGGAGGTTGAAATGAACAGCAGAATCGCCCGACTGCGGCAAGAGAGTTTTGCGGCCCAACCCTCGATATCCATTGAACGGGCGGTTCTTGAGACCCGGTTCTATCAGGAACACAGCGGCAAATATCCCCTGCCGGTCCTGCGCGCCCTCTGCTTCAAACATCTCTGCCAACACAAGACGCTCTATATCGGTGCAGACGAACTGCTGGTCGGCGAGCGGGGCCCGGCACCCAAGGTCGTTCCGACCTTCCCCGAACTCACCTGTCACAGTGCGGCAGACCTGCGCATCCTCAACGACCGGGCCATGACCAGTTACAGGGTAACCGAAGAGGATATCCGGACCTATGAGGAACTGGTCATCCCCTACTGGCAGGGACGCTCCATGCGGGACCGGATCTTCAGCCAGGTGCCGCAGGCATGGCGGGATGCCTACGAGGCCGGTCTCTTTACCGAATTCATGGAGCAGCGGGCCCCCGGTCATACCGCCCTCGACGGCACGATCTATACCTGCGGCATGCTCGACTTCCAGGAGCGTATCATCAGGCGCCTGGTATCCCTCGATTATCTTGGCGATGCCACAGTCTCTGATCAGGCCGAGCAGCTCCGGGCCATGGCCATCGCCTGTGATGCCGCCATCCTCTTTGCCGAAAGGCATGCCGATCTGGCCGAAGAGATGGTCCGTTCCGAACCGGATGCCGGACGCCGGACGGAACTGGCAGAGATCGCCGCCATCTGCCGCCGGGTACCGGCCCACAGACCCAGGACCTTGCACGAGGCCCTGCAGATGTACTGGTTTGTCCACCTCGGCACCATCACCGAGCTGAACGGCTGGGACGCCATGACCCCCGGCCATCTCGACCAGCATCTCCAGCCCTTCTACGACCAGGGCCTCGCCGATGGCACACTTGATCGGGAGAAGGCCAAGGAACTGCTCAGCTGCCTGTGGATAAAGGTCAACAACCACACCGCCCCGCCCAAGGTGGGGGTGACGGCCAAAGAGAGCGGCACCTACAACGATTTCACCCAGATCAACCTCGGCGGTTTGAAAACGGATGGCTCGGACGGCTGCGGCGAGGTCTCCTATATCGTCCTGGAAGTAGCGGATGAATTACACCTGCTACAGCCCCAGCCCAGCGTCCATATCAGCAGCAAGACGCCCGAGCGCTTTCTCAAGGCTGCAGCCAGGGTGATCCGTAAGGGCTATGGCTACCCCTCGGTCTTTAATAGCGATGCGGTCATCATGGAACAGTTGCGGGTGGGAAAAAACGTCGAAGACGCCCGGCAGGGCGGGACCAGCGGCTGCATCGAGACCGGGGCCTTCGGCAAAGAGGCCTATATCCTCACCGGCTACCTCAATGTTCCGAAAATCCTGGAGGTGACCCTGGCTAACGGCATCGATCCGCTGAGCGGCAAGAAGGTCGGCATCGAGACCGGCGATCCCCGTGATTTCGCCTCGTTCGATGCCCTCTATGAGGCCTTCAGCCGACAGCTTGCCTATGTCGTCGACCTGAAGATCCGGGTGAACAACTATATCGAGCGGATGTACGCCAAGTATTCGCCGGCCCCCTTTCTCTCGCTGGTCATCCACGACTGCATTGAGAAAGGTCGAGATTACTACGACGGCGGGCCGCGTTACAACAGCAACTACATCCAATGCTGCGGCATCGGCACGGTGACCGACAGTTTATCGGCCATCAAGACCCATGTCTATGATACGGCGACCATCTCCATGGACCGCCTCCTTGCCGCCCTTGCCGCCAATTTTGCCGGTGATGAGGCCCTGCGTCTCAGGCTCTGGAACCGTACGCCCTTCTTCGGCAACGACGATGACCGAGCCGATGCCTTGATGCAGCGGGTCTATGACAGCCTCTACACGGCCATCGACGGCCGCGCCAACACCAAGGGCACGGTCTACCACCTCAATATGCTGTCCACTACCTGCCATGTCTATTTCGGCAAGATGCTCGGCGCCACGCCTAACGGTCGACTGGCCCATCTGCCCCAATCGGACGGCACTTCGCCCTCCCAGGGGGCCGACCGGCATGGACCGACGGCGGTTATCAAGTCTCTCAGCAAGATGGATCAGATCAAATCCGGCGGTACCCTGCTCAACCAGCGGTTCCTGCCGAGTGTCCTGGCGACCGAGCAGGATCTCGATAAACTCGGCGCACTCATCCGCACCTATTTCAGTCTCGGCGGTCATCATATCCAGTTCAACGTGGTGGACAGCCGGACCCTGCGCCTGGCCCAGGCCCATCCGGACGAATACCGCAATCTCCTGGTACGGGTGGCGGGCTACAGCGACTATTTCATTGATCTCGACCGGGAACACCAGGAAGAGATTATCAGCCGGACCGAACAGGAGATCTGTTCGTAGGTCGAAGCCGGTGCGGTTTGCAGACGCGAATCACACAACAAACCTGGCCGGTTCTGCTGGAATCAGCCTGTCACGTATTTTTATGACCATGGTTCTTGTGAAATGCTTGACTTGGGGGGTGACTTGAGGTGCGACTTGGGGGGGCAGTAGACGACATACATTGGCTGCATCGATCAGCACAAATGTCCGACGGATTCGTTGATCTGAGCGTCCAGATTCACGATGGCCGGGGTTCTGGTGCAGGGCGGTCGATCGCCTTCAAAACGATTTCAGCAAGTCGTAAAAGTTCTCCTTCATCAAATAACCATCAAATAAGATGGCCATCAATAACATCCCGTAAATATAAGTTTTTCTGAATTTTCCCGATTCAAGAAGACTACCCCATCAAATGCCCGTCAAATAAAAAATCACGCCCAGCTTGGCACATACCTCATAAACTTTCTGCTTGCGGATTCGTCATGCGGACGAACCAACCCCACCCCCACCGTCTCCTTGATAATTCTGGAGGCCGTCGCGCTGTTTTTCTCTTCGATACCGAACCGCTCCCGAAGAGTGGTATTGGTCATGAAGTCCCGCTGCACGTATCTCAGACAGGCGTGAAGATAACAGGCTCGTATCCGGTCCTCCTTGGCCATTTCTCGCAGTTCGCGGTGTGCAAATAGGGCAGCGCGGGTGTGCTCGTCGGTGATTTCAAACAGTGGTGCTGGCAACTGATAGAATTCGGTCTGAGACACCACCTTATCCACGCCGCTGCCACGCTCTTCACAAACACCGATTCGACGCATGAACGAGGCCAATGCTTCGTTGCGCGATTTCGGCGGACTGTCGAGAAAACGGTCGGTATTAACCAGTGGCAGGCCGGGATTGGTGATTTCCATGCGATTGGAAAAAATCTCGACCATCGGCGAGGTGCCGGTAGCATGAAAGTCCTGGTGGATAATGGCGTTGGCAACCAACTCACGAATGGCCAGTTCGGGAAACATCGGTACTTCTTTGCGCAGCGCCTGGCCAATGACTTCATTACTGGGCAGAAGATTCGTGACAAAACCAATCAGCCCTTCAAAACCGGCTGCATACCCCTTTGTGCCCACTTGCTCGCGAATCGTTTCAACCCGGCCTTCTCCTTTATACAGGATAACC
>JANOIV010000256.1:0-14317 GCA_031407875.1 Desulfobulbaceae bacterium
AATTCCCGGCCCTTATAGACCGGGCAGAAGGTGCAGCGGTTCCAGGGGCAGTTGCGGGTGATGCGAATCAATAGGCTTTCCGCCTCGCTCGGCGGCCTGATCGGCCCCTGCTCAAAGCCTCGGTAGTCATTTTTCCCTGCAGTGTCAGGATGCATTGCCTCTCCCTTCCGGCGGCCGGTCATAGCGCAGCGGAGTGGAGCACCAGCATCTTCTCCACCTGCATATCCCCGATGGTGTGGGGGATGCCGCCGGTACCCAATCCCGATGCCTTCAGGCCGGCAAAGGGCATCCAGTCGACGCGAAAGGCGGTGTGGTCGTTGACCATGATCGCCGAGCCGTCCAGACCTCGGTAGGCCTGCATGGCGGTATCGATATTGGCGGTGAACACCGCCGCCTGGAAGGCAAAGGGCAAGCGGTTGGCGCGGGCGATGGCCTCGTCGAGACGGTCGAAGGAATAGACACAGACCACCGGCCCGAAGACCTCCTTGACGCTGACCAAGGCGGTTTCCGGCGGATCGAGCAGGACCGTGCAGGCATAGCTGGAGTCCGAGATCTTTTTGCCGCCGCACAACAGTTTCGCCCCGCCGTCCACCGCCTCGGTGACCCACTCTTCGACCCGCTCCACCTCGGCGGGATCGATCAGTGGCCCGATATCGGTGGTCGGTTGGGTCGGGTCGCCGACCACCAGTTTTTCTGCTGCCGCGGCCAGCCGCTCGGCAAGAACTTGAGCGATGGAGCGGTCGGCATAGATGCGCTGCACCGAGACGCAGACCTGGCCGGCGTGGTAGAAGCCGCCCTTGACAAGCTTTGGCACGGCCACATCCAGATCGGCGTCGGCGGCGACTATCACCGGCGCCACCCCCCCGTGCTCCAGGGCGCAGCGGGTGCCAGGGGCCAGTCGTGCCCGGAGCATCCAACCCACCCGGCTGCTGCCGATAAAGGTGAGGAAGGCCACCCGGGGATCGGTGGCCAGCCGGGTAGCCAGGTTCGCATCGCTGATGACCACAGCCTGACACCATTCCTCCGGCAGCCCGGCCCGGCGCAGCAGGTCGACGAAGCGGAGGCAGGAGATCGGGGTTTTCGAGGCCGGTTTGACGATCACCGGACAACCGGTGGCCACCGCCGGGGCGACCTGATGGACGATGAGATTGAGCGGATGATTGAAGGCGCTGACCGCCACCACCACCCCGATCGGCGCATGGCTGGTAAAGGCGAGCTTGCCGGCGGAGGCCGGATTGAGGCCCATGGGCACAACCCGGCCAGCGGCGGTGCGCATGGTCTCGATGCAGAGTTTCAGGCCGTCGATGGCGCGGGTCACCTCCACCCGGGAGTCGACCAGGGGTTTGCCGCCCTCCCGGGCCGCCTCCAGCGCCAGAGACTCGAATTCCTGTTCCATGAGCTCGGCGGTCTTGGCGAGAATCGCCAGTCGCTCGGGCAGCGGCAGCCAGCCGTCCTTGCGATGAAAGAGCCGGTAGGCGGTGGCGAGGGCGAGCTCGACCGTTGCCTCTCCGGTCAGGTCGGCGGTGGCGATCCCGGCAAAATCAAACGGTGCCGTGATCTCGAGGACTTTCCCGGAGGCAACGGCACCCGGCACCATCAGTGGGTAGTGTTTCATCGCAAATCTCCTATAAAAATCTGCTTCTGTCTTTGATTTCGTGATTCAAGATGCGGTCGTTGTCCGAATAATCAATGGGCACCTCGATGACGTGCACCCCCGGAGTCGCAAAACACTCGTGCAGCAACGGGATGAGCTCGGTCGCCGCGGCCAGCCGGTGGCCGTGCGCGCCATAGCTTTGGGCATAGCAGACGAAATCGGGATTACCCACGTCGAGGCCGAAATCGGCAAAACCCAGATGGGTCTGCTTCCACTTGACCATCCCGAAGGCGTTGTCGCGCAGGATAAGG
The DNA here is from genome assembly GCA_031407875.1 of Desulfobulbaceae bacterium. GTDB lineage: Bacteria > Desulfobacterota > Desulfobulbia > Desulfobulbales > Desulfocapsaceae > Desulfoprunum. The sequence continues at coordinate 1,906 of JANOIV010000256.1, forward strand.
ACCACCAGGTTCAGGTGAAGACGCACTGCCGTCTCCAGCTCCTGGGAATTCATCATGAAACCGCCGTCCCCGCAGATGGCCAGGATCTTTTTCTCGGGATGGACCATTTTCGCGGCCATAGCCGAGGGCAGCCCGGCCCCCATGCTCGCCAGGGCGTTGTCGAGGAGCACCGTGTTGGGCTCGTAGGCCTTGTAATTCCGCGCGAACCAGATCTTATAGATGCCGTTGTCGAGGGCGATGATGCCGTCAGCCGGCATCACCTCGCGGATATCATGGACCAGCCGTTGGGGATAGATCGGGAAACGATCGTCCTCGATCCCTTCCAGGAGATGCTCCTCCGTTGCCGCCTTGATATCCTGAAAATAGCTGAAATTCCAGTGCGCCTGCGGCACAACGAGTTCGCTCAGTTGATAGACGGAATTGGCGATATCCCCGACCACCCCGAGCTGCGGGTAGTAGACCGGATCGACCGCAGCCGTCAGGTAATTGACATGGATGACCTGGAAACCGCCCTGCTCCATGAAAAAAGGCGGTTTCTCCACCACGTCATGGCCGACATTGATGATCAGATCGGCGTGACTGATCGCCCGGTGCAGAAAATCGTCGGCCGACAAGGCGGCATTGCCGAGAAACAACGGATGCCGTTCATCGATTACCCCCTTGCCCATCTGGGTGCTGAAAAAGGGGATGCCGGTCTTGTCGACGAATCTCAGCAGCATCCTGCTCGAATGCTTGCGGTTGGCGCCGGCGCCGATGAGCAGCAGGGGCCGCTTGGCCCGGTGGATCATCGCCGCCGCCATCTTCACCGCCTTGCCCTCGGCGAGCGGACGCCGATTCACGCTCCTGGTGAGAACCTCGGCGCTGATCATTTCCTGGGCGATATCCTCCGGCAGTTCCAGGTGCACGGCGCCGGGCCGCTCCTCCTCGGCCAGCCGGAAGGCCTCCCGCACCCGGCAGGGGATGTTGTTGCCGCTGGCGATCTGAAAGGTATATTTGGTGAGGGGCCGCATCATGTCAACGATATTGACGATCTGAAACTGGCCCTGCCTCCTCGCCTTGATCGGTTTCTGGCCGGTGATCATCAGCATCGGCATGGCCCCGAGCTGGGCATAGGCAGCCGCCGTCACCAGGTTCGTCGCCCCCGGGCCCAGGGTCGACAGACAGACGCCGGCCCGGCCGGTCAGCCGCCCATAGGTGGCGGCCATGAACCCCGCCGCCTGTTCATGCCGGGTGAGGATGAGTCGTATCGAAGAATCGCGCAGAGAATTGAGAAAATCGAGATTCTCCTCTCCGGGAATACCAAAAATATATTCGACACCTTCTGCCTCGAGGGCCTTGATGAAAAGATCGGAGGCTTTCAATTCCTGCTCCTGTATCGTAAATGATCGGACAAAACCGCAGCACATAAACGATAAGGCCTTCGGGCTGGAAAAACAATGCGGGCGAAAATCGCCGCACGCCTCCTCAGCCCGCACGGAGGCAGGTACGTTCATGCTTTATGCAAAAATTGACCCTTGGCCTTTTCATTGTTACTGTGAGCAAATCAGCAAAGCGTGGGATTCTGCGGGATGTCTTGATGAGGACGTTGTGACCTGTGGTGACACTCCGGTTCTTGCGCGTCAATGGCGAAGGGCGCCGGCCCTGCCGGCCATTGAGAAAGAGGCGTATCTCCCCCCTGCAGAGTCCGGAACTCGAAAGCAATGAGGTGTTCGCATGGATACCAAGAGCCGTAAACTTCTCCTGGCCGGAACAATTCTGGCCTATTGCCTGATCGGGGCGGAGATTATCATCATGATTTCCCCGTTCGCCCTGTACTTCTACTCCGTCTATGGGCCAATCCTGACGCTGCTGGCCTCTTCCCCGATGACGAACTGGCTGACGGAATTCTTCCTGCCCCATCTGGTTTTTCCCGACAATCTGCTGCTCAACGCCATATCCTATCTGCAGGTCTGCCTGGTGCTCGGCCTGGCCCTCTTCTTCAGTGCGGCGATCCCGCTCTACTATGGCAGGTTTACCGGCAAAGGTGTTGTCCGGTTCGGTTTTTATGCCAGAATTCGTCACCCCCAATACCTCTTCCTGGCCATATCCGGTTTCGGCCTCCTGCTCTACTGGCCGCGCTTCATTATCCTCATTCTCTACATCACCATGCTCTACGTCTACTATCTTCTTGCGCGCATTGAGGAGGCGCGGATGCAGCACGAGCAGCCTCTGGTCTATGAGACATACATGCAGTCGACCTCGATGTTTTTGCCGGGCGAGCCGGGCGGCCGAATGTTCCGCCTGTTCTTCCGCTGGATCCGGCCGCGCTGGCTGGGGCTTCTCACCAGCTATGTCTGTGCCTTGGCCATCTCCATCCTGTTGACCTTATCGGTGCGCAACTTTGCCGGCAGCACCATCCCGATCGCCCTGGAAGACCAAACCGGAGTAATGCTCGTCTCTGTTTTTCCACGGCCTGTCGCCGAGATGCACGAGGTCTACAAGGTCGCTCTCGATAATGCTGCCGTACGACAGGCCCTGGCGGCGAAAAAGGGCGCCAATCTGGTTTATATCATGCCCGGGGATTTTTTCCTCATGGCCCTGGTAACCGACCAAAACCGTCTTTTTTCCGACGACATGATTGCCCGTTTTCCTGAGATTCTGGAATGGCATGAGCATAAGTTCAAAGGGGGTTTGGGGAAATTTTTCCGCATTTTCTATAACTTCGTCAAAACCCTCAGCACCGTGGAAACTGATTACGATACCGAGCGCCTGGTTTTTGTGCAGGTCAAAAACCCGGACGGTTCGACTGCTCTGCCGCAAAATATCTTCGATCTGGGTTTGCAGCGACTCCCCGCCCTCATCGTTGATATCGACAGCGACAGCCTGCAGGTCCGTTCTGTGGTTGGGACATCGGAAAGCCACAAATGGGGCTCGATGCCGATGCCGACTTTTTAATCTTGATACGGCAGCCGGTTGGCGGCGTTAGAGACGGAAGTCTTGTTGCGGCCGGCTGGATAATGAGCCGCGGTCAGGGAAATACCGCGGTAGTTTTGCTCTAACCGAAATAAGATGTGAAATGATACTGAATACTTAAATATACTCAAGCCAATAGACGGTTTGGCCCTTTCGTGACCCTATTTAAATGGATTTGTCCCGTTTTCTTCGTGATTTTGATATGCCAACAAACGGACCAAACAGACAGTAAGCCAACCTATTGCCCATTATCGCACAAATCCTGGCATGTCTATTTAGTTGATCATGTATTTCAAATCCGAAACGTTGGTGGGATACGCCCAGAGCATCTTCTTCAGATCCTGGTTGCTGAGCCCAAACTTCATGGCCATCGCGAAGATATTGATCGCCTCGCCGGCATTGTGCCCGAAGAGGTGAGCCCCGAGGATGCGGCCGCTCTCCTCTTCGAGGATGACCTTGTAGAAGGAATATTCCTGACCGATCCGGCGCGACGAGGGCCAGGCGCTCATGCTGCCGCGGTTGATGCGGAAGCGGATTCCCGAACTCCCCGCCTCATCCTCCGTCATGCCGACCTGCGCCAGTGGCGGTTGGGTGAAGACAACGCTCGGCACGCCTTGGTAGTCGGGGATCTGCCGGTTGCCGTTCAGGATGTTCTCCGCCGCAATCGCGGCCTCCATGTCGGCGACCGTCGCCAACTGGGGACCCGCGTCGCAGGCATCGCCGATGGCGTAGACGCGGGGGTTGCCGACGCTCTGCAGGAACTCGTTGACAGCGACTCCGTGGGGAGAGCGGTTGACCCCTCCCGCCTGCAGGTCCAGATCGTCCAGGTCCGGCACTCGCCCGGCGCAGTTCACCACCAGATCCGCCTCAACAGATTGGGCGCAGCCCGCACTGCCGCGCACGATGAACGCGCCGCCACTCCTTTCCACGTTGCAAACGTCAAACCCCATCGTGATTGTGATGCCGTCGGCGAGTGACGACTCGGCCAACCGGCTCGCGAGCTCGGCGTCGAAGCGCTTCAGGATCCGGTTGCTACGCTGCAGGACACACACCTCGGCGCCGGCCGCTCGTGCGATGTGGGCGAACTCCATGGCGATATAGCCCCCACCGATGAACGCGACGCGCCGCGGCAGCCGCTCAAGCTCGAGAAACTCATCGCTGGTTACTGTGAATTCAGCACCGGGAATATCGAGTCTTGCCGTCCTGGATCCGGTTGCGATCACGATGTGTTCCGGCCGGACCTTGAGGTCATGGTCGACTGCCACCTCGTCAGGGGAAATAAAGCGCGCGGTGCCGTGCAACTGTTCGATACCTGCCTTCTGGAAATCCTTCACCGTGCGGTCGGGGACGGCGTCCGTGAAAGCGGCCTTGGACCGCATCAACGCGGGCCAGTCGATCTGTGCGACCGGCTGGATGCCGATCCGGGCCATCTGGTGCGAGAGATGGGCAACCTCGGCTGCCGCGACCAGGTATTTTTTTGGTTGGCACCCTCGCATGGCGCAGGTCCCGCCATAGGGGCGGTTATCCACCACCGCGACACGCCGTCCCGCCTTGCTCAAGGCAAGCGCGAGGGTATATCCAGCGGTACCAGTTCCAATCACCAGCACATCGACGGTTTTTTTCATGAATATCCTCCATTTCACATGTGGTTGGTTCAATCTGGCTGTTTGGCAAATTTCGGATTCTGTGCGAAACCGGTTGTTAAGCCGTTGTCAAAAAATAACATGGCCAGAGAAATGCCTGGAACGGCATAAGGAGCCGTAAGGAAATGGTTTGAAATGGCCAGGATATTTCCTAACGGCTCCTAAATACAATAAGTGATGAAAAGAAGAAGGTAATGGTTGAATTTGAAATGCAATTAATTGATCTTTAACTGGATATTCTTGATTAAAATATCTAATATTTAATATATCATATTTATATTATTGCTAATATTGATTTTCTTGTCGTTTTCCCGGAGTGTCCGACGCCCTACTTGGTCTGGCCGCCGGCCTGACGGCAAACATTGAAAATCCGGCTGAGACAGGCAGGTCGGAGAAGAAAGGAGCAAGCTGAGATGGATAAAACCAATGGCGGCGCGGTACAATCCGATGCGCTGGTGCTTTTCGGCGTGACGGGCGATCTTGCGCACAAGAAGATCTTTCCGGCGCTCTATTCGATGGTGAAGCGGGGCGTTCTCAACGTCCCGGTGGTCGGCGTCGCTTCTTCAAGGCATAGTCTGGCGGAATTGCACGAGCGCGCCGAGGACGGCATAATAAAATCAGGAAAAATCGATGACCGTCCAGCCTTACGCCACCTTCTCTCCCTGCTCCGCTATGTCGGCGGCGACTACAACGACCCAAGCACCTTCACAGCGCTGAATGATGCGCTGGCCGATTCCCTGCGCCCGGCGCACTACCTTGCTATTCCTCCCGCACTGATCGCAGCAGATGGCTGCTGGCACAACCCCGGAGTCGCCGATGACACTCCCTATTGAAGACTATGCACTGATCGGTGACTGCCATACCGCGGCCCTGGTAGGCCGCGACGGCTCCATCGATTGGCTTTGCCTGCCCCGATTTGATTCGGGCGCGTGTTTCGCGGCATTGCTGGGAGAGCCCGGCCATGGGCGCTGGCTGATCGTACCGACGGCAGAGGCACGCAGCACCCGGCGCACCTATCGCGACGGCACCCTGATTCTGGAAACCGAATTTGAGACGGATGAGGGCAACGTGCGGATCATCGACTTCATGCCGCTCTCGAATGAGCGCTGTGATGTCCTGCGCATCGTCGAAGGCTTGAGTGGGCGAGTGGCCATGCGCATGGAACTCATCATCCGCTTCGATTACGGTTACATCGTCCCTTGGGTGCGGCAGGTGGGCGACACGCTGCTGGCGACTGCGGGACCGGATATGCTGGAACTGCGTGCCGGAGTCGCCACCCACGGCGAAAACATGAAGACCTGCGCCGAGTTTCAGGTCAGTAAAGGCGAGAGGATAACATTCGCACTCAATTACCGCCCATCCTGCGAAGCGGCTCGGCAACCCATTGACCCGGAGCAGGCGCTGACGGATACCGAGAACTGGTGGCGTAATTGGTCCGAGCGCGCACGTACCAGGGACGCTGGCGCGCTGCCGTAGTGCGTTCACTGATCACGCTGAAGGGGCTCATCTATGCGCCCACCGGAGGGATCGTCGCTGCTCCCACGACTTCGTTGCCGGAGCAGCTGGGCGGTGTGCGCAACTGGGACTACCGTTACTGCTGGTTGCGCGATGCCACGTTCACCTTGAACGCCTTGCTGCTTAGCGGCTACCACGAAGAAGCGGTCGCCTGGCGCGAATGGCTGCTACGCGCCGTGGCGGGTAGCCCCGAAGCGCTGCAAATACTCTACAGCGTCACGGGTCAACGGCGTCTCGATGAATACGAACTGGGCTGGCTGCCCGGCTATGGCGGCGCTGTTCCGGTGCGAGTGGGCAACGCGGCAACGAAACAATTCCAGCTCGATGTATTCGGCGAAGTCATGGATACCTTGCATCTGGCGCGAGCCTCTGATCTGGAACCGGAGCCGGCAGCCTGGAGAATACAAGTCGCTTTGCTCCGCTTCCTGGAGTCGAACTGGCAACAGCCGGATGAAGGAATCTGGGAAATTCGCGGGCCGCGCCGCCATTTTACCCACTCCAAGGTGATGGCCTGGGTGGCCTTTGATAGGGCGGTCAAGGATGCCGAGGTCTTCGGACTGGATGGCCCGGTCGAGCATTGGCGGCAGGTGCGCGATACGATACACGCGCAGGTCTGCGCGGAGGGATTCGATGCGCACGGCAACACCTTCGTGCAGTCCTACGGCTCGCCGAATCTCGATGCCAGTCTGCTGCTGATTCCTCAGGTCGGCTTCCTGCCGCCCGACGATCCCCGCGTGTGCGGTACGGTCGAAGCAATCGAGCGCAACCTTGTCGTCGATGGACTGGTGTTGCGCTATTCGACCACAACCGGCGTGGACGCACTGCCGCCGTGCGAAGGCGCATTTTTGCCCTGTTCATTCTGGCTTGCCGACAGCCTTGTGTTGATTGGCCGTCGCGAAGAAGGCGAGGCTTTGTTCGAGCGCTTGCTTGCCTTGAGCAACGACCTTGGCTTGCTGGCGGAGGAATACGATACGCACGAGCGGCATATGCTTGGCAACTTTCCGCAGGCGCTGACGCATATGGCCCTGATCAATACGGCACATTTGCTGTCCACACCCGCGCAACAGGTCAAACGCGCATGTGATAAAGGTGAGCGGCCTGCCGCAGTGATTCGCGTCAACCAAGAATCGTCATGAAGCCGAGACTGGAAAAGATTGTGGAGATACTCGTTGTCGATGGCGGCGGTGTTCACATCACGCGCGTCGCTTGCGATGACAAAAGCTCGTCGGATTCAAATCCGGGTCGAAGTTGCCCCCGGACCGGAGAGCGAAGGGGAGAAATGGAAGGACACCTTGCTAAGGTTTACAGTTAATCAGTACGATGTCCCTGTATTTTTTCAGTTATCCGCCGATGCTTCCGCGTCTTCTTCTCGACCATCGGCACCGGATGACCAACCGACAAATACCGGACCTGACCAACCTTCAACTGACAAAGATCTGACGCCCTCAAATTTGTCGCGAGACCAATCACAAACAATGCGTACTCCTTCGGAGTCTTTCGAATCAACTTTTTAATCGCTCGAATATCATCTACAGAAATAATCGGATCTGCTCCAGCCATACAAAATGCCTCCCTTCTCGGTTAGTTTCTAATACCAGATAGCCAAAAGAAGCTGAGAAAAAGACACTAAAAATATAGTGCCGCTGAAATTGGTAGACAGGCAAACAGATCAAAAAGGCTCGACAACTTTTAGATAGAATTAGTCGAGTTCTAGGGACGGGATATTGAGGAGGCAGGTATATATGTCAGTGGATGTCGATCACTACTCCCGGTCATGTGACACCAATACAAGATTTAATTGGCTTGGTAAATGTTGGAAAAACGGGATATTACACGAATATCACTTTGTGGTCTTGAATTGAGACCGTTTTACGGTATAACTGCATAAGAATTCAAGAAGGAATTTTCATGATTCTTCGCATTTCAAACTCTTGAGGTCAATGATGAATATACGGTTTTTCGTCTTTCTGGTTATGGTTACGATTTTAGCAATATATCCTCTCACAAACAGTCTTGCAGGTGTTAGCGATATCAAAAAAGCGCTAGAAAATCCAAATCAAGAAGAAATCCAGGATGTTTCGCCAGAACAGGAAAAAATTCAGGAAGCTCCACCGGAGACAAAAAACTCTGATAAAGCTGAAATGGATGAAATTATGAAAAGCATGGTGAAACGGGCGAACGATCCAGATCGTCAGTTTAAACTCGGGAGATATCACTATCTTAAGAGCGGGAAACAGGAAAAAGAACGGAAAATTGCAGCTGAGTTTTTTACAAAGGCGGCGAATCAAGGTCATGCTGGTGCACAGTACTTTTTAGCACAACAGTATTTAGAAGGGAGTGGAGTTAAAAAAAACGTCAAACATGCTTTCGAGCTATTTTCTAAATCTGCCGACCAAGGCCACATTGATGCCATTGTTTCTTTAGGAGAGATGTACCTTTTCGGTAAAGGTACAAAACAGGATTCTAAAAAGGCATTAGAATTATTTTTATTAGCAGCCAATAAAGGAGATAAATTCGCTCAAGAGTATGTGGGGCTAAGTTATAAAAACGGAGATGGAACAAATCAAGACTATGCAGAAGCAGCAAAGTGGTTTCAGAAAGCTGCTGATCAAGAACACGCAATTGCTCAATATAATTTGGGGTGTCTGTACCGTGATGGAAAGGGGGTCAATCAAAGCATCACAACCGCAATCGAATGGCTAACTAAATCTGCTGCACAAGGCATTTCAAACGCACAATTCGATTTAGCATTAATTTATTATTCCGGAACTGATATTGCTCAAGATAAACATAAGGCTCTTGCATTAATGGAGAAATCAGCTCGAGATGGAAACCCTGTGACGCTTTATAACGTTGGAATAATGTATACCGATCCTTCGAGCCCCAGCAGAGATGCTGCAAAGGGATTTTCCGCATATAAAGCAGCAGCTCAAAAAGGGCATTCAGATGCACAATTGAATCTTGGTTATTGCTATCTGAAAGGAGAAGGAACTGAAATGAACAAAATTGAGGCATATTCCTGGTTCATTAAAGCAGCGAAACAAGGAAATCTAGTCGCACAGAAAAATTTAGACTTACTCTGCAGTGAGAGTCCATGGGCGTGTAAATAATTCTACTTTAAGGAAATAAAATGTCATCAAATGACGAAGATATCTATTTAGATGTTTTAAACGAATTTGATAACGGAAAGAAAAAGGAGAGCCTCTGGGCTAAGGCTTTAACTCTTGAGAAAGGAGACATTGAGAAAGCTAAATACTCGTATATTCAGCTCAGAGTTGAGCAGTTGAAACAAGAAAATCATAAAATTGAGAATCAGAAACCGGAAATATCAAAAATCAAAAAATCAAAGCCCATCAACCCGAAATTCACTAATCCAAATGGGATAGGTGCGAATCTAACAGTCGCTTGTCTGTCGATTTTGGCCCTTGTTACAATTGCGGCAATCGTTTCAGATTGGCTACAATATTCTACGCTTGAAAACATCAATTGGATTAGCCAAGAAGAAGCTGATAGAAATGACACGCGGGTTTCATTTGTAGATAATTTTCACATTGTGACGATGCTTCTTTCCGGACTTGCGGTACTTATTTGGAGATACAAAGCAAACCAGAATTGCTGGTATTATGGCGCTGAGCAGATGCGGTTTACTCCTGGATGGGCTGTCGGATGGTCATTCGTACCGGTGATGAATCTCTTCAAGCCATACCAGGTAATGAAGGAAATTTGGAAAATTAGCACTGATCCAGACAATTGGAAAAATCAAAAATCTAGTGTATTAATCAAATGGTGGTGGTTTTTCTGTCTTGTCGATGTGTTCTTTGGGAGAGTATTTTCACGGGTTGCAATCAAGAGCGCCTTAAAAAATGAAACTGTTCGACAATTGCAAGAAGTTACTGTTGCGTCGATAATGTCGAGTATTGCGACATTTATTGCGTGCCTATTCACAATTGCATTAGTTCTTAAAATCCGTAAACTGCAGTTGAAATTGGGTCAAAGGAGAAGCGATAATATATCTGTTTAAAAGCTAACATTTGATCTGAAGTATCACGATATATTAAAATTTCTTTTCTTGTTGAGTAGAACATTGACCGTGATAAAAACAGCCTCCTCCTCCACATCCACCTTTCCAAAAAACAGTGATACTGCCGCTAAATCTATCAATAGTGATCTTATCATCATCGCTTTGGAAGACAATGAGTGCGGGAGAAATTTCTGCTGGATTTCCAGACACAGTACGTTTCTCAAAATCAACAAAATATGTCAGTGGGGTATTCTCAACGTCACAAACTAAAATCAGATTCTTCTCTTCACTTAAAACTGGTGAGGAAGATAACAAAAGGATGAGTAGTGAGAATAGACAGGCTTTCACCATATTTTAACCCTCCACATAAAAGTGTCTCGACCAATTCGAGTTTTTAAACGGATAACCTGACCACTTCAGCTACTATTGGTGCTGCTAGGCGGCATAGCTCAGCGTCGCGCTCGTTGAGCGGAGATTTTTGTCCGTGATCAAAATTACATCGAACTTGATAAATAATCATGAATACTTGAACTAATTTTTCTACGGGTTCAGTTGCATTGTTAAATTTTGTAATATTTTTGCCCGTGTTATTCCCGTTTCCTCGCATATCGAAAATTGGTTTCGATAACAAGTAACTAATCTCTGAGGTATGGCGTTGAAGAATATCACTTGCTCTTTCTTGCTCAATTTTCTGTTGGAGGAAAGTCTCAATCTTTGCTCGTTCGCTGCCATTTCTGACCTGGAAAAACAGGTTGTTGAAGGCACACCATATATTGAACATTTTGTTGAATGAATCAGATTCTCTTTCGCCTCGTTCTAACCAATCCAGTGCACTCATACCACCCCCGACTATTCGGATACTTGCCTATCTTCTCCTTGTCTCCTCGAAACCTCATCACGATACTCTAGATTATACCGGCCTTCTAGAAGTTTTCTCCTAAAGCGAAAAGTCACCATTAAAAAGGGGACAGACTTATTTTAAGCCCACCCCCATACCAAGCACCTCTCCTTTTCCCCTGAGCTGCCTCGTGAATGGCGCTGATGTTTGATGTAAACCTGTATCAGAGGACTTTTCGGTTATAAAGTCGCCTTCAGCGGACAACGATCCCAGGTAAAGGAGAAGTTATCGTCCTGACTCTTCATAACACCGCAGGCATCAAGGCCGGAGCAGTATTTGAGATTTTTCGTCACGGGAAAAGCAGTCTCTTTCTGAACTGCCGATGCCTCATGCCTCGTCGTGGTGTTCTGAATGATAACGTTTTCTGTTTTTTGCGTAACCGGACACAGATACTTATCACCCACACGGTCGATAATCTTGCTCATTTATCCCTCCTTTTTGCGGACTCTTCAGGTCGGACATTCACAGGGCTGGTTACAAACCTCTCTCTATGCGGAATCTTTTGTAAGTTTGTCAGCAAGTAGCCTCCGGGATCGGGTTGAAATTATTCTAGAGGGGCATCTTGCTTCATTGTCTGGCAGTCGTTTTCCTCTTTATCTCGTCACGCGCCTTGGCGAAATCAATGCATCTTGCCTTGCCTTTGAGCGATGTCGGCCTCTGCCTCGTTCCATGCCCGGTTCAGCCATTGCTTGATACCGGGAATTTGGGGCCTGAGCAGGGCGATTAATACACAGGCATCATGATCGGAAAGGGGCTCGTCTAAATTGGCGTTATGATCAATACCTTGAAAAACCATACTCGCATAATGGTGGCGGCTGCGGCGGGGAATCCGCTGGCTTCGATTACGATCTGAGTAAAGATGTCTCTTTTAGTCATTTGATTCCTGGACAGTGTTTGCTGCGCCGCCATGCCAGGAGATGGTCGGAAAGGAATAAAAAAAGCACGTACCCCGGCAATGTTAGGTCGTTGTAGGTGGCACTACAAAGACTAACAGAGGGGCGGGCGTTTTGGCAATAGAAAATGAGGTAGGTGGCATGCTCCATACTGTTAAAGCGCATCGATTTCAACGTGGGCAAATGTGGCCAAAATAAAGACGAAGAGGGGTTCAGATTTTATTCTGAACCCCTTTATTTTAGCCTCGTCCGCAGAATCTGTGGAAATAGGCTGCAAAAAATAAGGGCATTGCCCCTCCGTGGTGGCTATGATGGTTTTTCCGAGAAATCATCAATCCCTCACAGGAGAAGCAACGCTTGCTGCAGACTGGGCACTCAGGCTTGCTATTACTTCGCGGCTTGATATCAATGATCAGTGCATCGGCGCCATTCACGGTCGTCAATCTGAAGTCGCAATAAATGAATGACTTGAAACGTTCGACCTTGTTCA
>JANOIV010000008.1:0-5625 GCA_031407875.1 Desulfobulbaceae bacterium
CAAAGATGCCGGCATTATTACCAGCAATCTGGTGACCCTGCCCAACACCTCCAACACCTGCCTGGCCAATAACGGCACCCATGTCTCTTTAGGCAGCACCTTCCTCACCTCGCTCGCCGCCGACAGCGGCTCCGGTTTCACTCCGTCCGTCGAAAAGTATATGGGCGATCTGGTGATCAAGATCGTCGAGCACTTCCTGCCGCTCTTTGTCACCACTTACACCGCCGCGCCCTATCGTATCGATTTTGCCGATTTTCACCCGGAAAAGGTCCTCGGTTTTCTGCCCCATGAACTCGATTACACCCACCTGCGTATGCTCTGGCGACGCTGGCGGATAAAGGCCGATTTGGGTTTTCTCGGGCATTCCTTCACCCCCTTCGGACCCCGCTCGCTTGATCAGCTGTTCGCCAGGTGTCTGGGCCTGCACGGCGATCTGGTGCCAGACTTCCGTCTCATCGACTATCTGGTTACCCTGCTCTCGACCGAGACCTGTCCCGCTCTGGACGGTCAGCCCGGCAACCAGCTCCGTCTCAAACAGGAACTGAGCGAGCTTGGCGTCTTCGATCAGCGCATGGCCATGTACCTGCCCTACCGGCAGCGGGAATTCAGCACTATCGGCTATGCGGGTTTCGAGGGGCGCAGCTACTCACTCTTCCACAGTCTGCTGGAAGATATGGCAGGTGCCGTCGACCTGCAGAACCTGATCACTGCCCTGGCCTACCGCTATGTCATTGAGGAACGGGTGCACCACCGGGATATCCCCGACCAGCCTTCGGTCGAGAGTGAACGCCGGCAGATCTTCTTTGCCGGAGCCATCGGCATCCCGACCTTTTTTATCCGGGCCGACACCCCCAACCGTTTCCTCAGAAAGATCCTCAGCCACGTCAAAAATCAGCGCAACAGCAGCCGCTATAAAGGCTATATCCGGATCAAGATTGATGCATACAAGCTGGCCCTGCTCGAGGTGATCGAGATCGACGGTAAAGAGCTGATTGAAGAACTGGGTCTGGCCGGCACCATCGAGAATCTCAGACTCCGTCTCACCGACCACGGCGGCACAGCCCTGGACAAGCTGATCAAGGGAGCCATGCAGGCCTCAAACTGCCGGGCGAAACCCCATAAAACCCCGGCGGATGTCTTCAACGGCGCCACCGAGCACTATTATCGCACCACCCTGAAGAGGCTGCATACCGAAGAAGGGCTCATTGTCCTGGCCGAAGACTGCGAACGCCTGGAAAGGCAGGATGATCCGCATCTCAGGCAGGTCATGGCCGGCCTTGACCGTTCTGCTGCCGCCTACGTCAGGGAATACGCCGAGAGGCTCCTCGACGAGACGGCAGCCCCGGATATTCTGCAAAACCTGCTGCAGATTTGTCTGGCAGTCATCCATCATGAACAGCAGCAGAAAAGATGAGTGCTATGCCTGCCATAAACATCCGTCACCAGTATATCGACCGCACTTCAGGCCGGATCGTGACCGAAAAACTGATTGGTGACCGAACAGTCGCCTTTCTCTACAACAGTCTGCGTGAAAATGCCCCAGCGATGTTTCGCCTCCTGACCTCCGCCAGAATGTCGAGCCTTCTTGGCTTCTGCTACTACGATATCCCCGGCGGCTATCGCAGTCGGGTGGAGAAAACCTTCGGACGCCTTGGTGTCGACCCGCGAGAATGCCTCGAACCTCTAGGCTGGTACAGCAGCATGCGGCGGATCTTTGAGAGGCAGATCCGTTACTGGGAGCTGCGGCCGATGGATGACGATCCGGCTGTCATTGTCTCGCCGGCCGACGCCCGCCTGTTGATTGGTTCGTTTGCCGAAACCTCGTCTCTCTTCATCAAGGAAAAGTTTTTCGACCTCGAAGAACTGCTCGGCAGCGACAGCCCATGGCATGCCCATTTCATCGATGGTGATTTTGCTGTCTGCCGTCTCACCCCGGACAAATACCACTACAACCATTTGCCGGTCTCCGGTCGGGTGGTGGACATCTATGAGGTGGACGGCAGGCACCACTCCTGCAATCCCCTGGCCTCCGTCGCCGTTGCCTCGATCTATTCGAAGAACCGGCGGGTGGTCACCGTTATCGATACCGACGTCGAAGGTGGTTCGCTGGTGGGTCTCGTCATCATGGTGGAGATTGTCGCCCTGATGATCGGTGATATTCTGCAAACGTACAGTAGAACGGGCTATGACGATGCCGAACCAATCCGGCCCGGACTCTTTGTCAATAAAGGAAGCCCGAAGAGCCTCTATCGACCGGGCAGTTCAACCGATGTCCTGCTTTTCAAACCGGGAAAAATCGAATTTTCTGCTGATCTGATCAGCAACTCACAGCGCAGTGGCGTCCACAGCCGATTTATCGGTGGAACCGGCAGTCCGCTGGTCGAAACCGATATCCAGGTCCGCTCCACGCTGGCTCGGAGAAAAGAGTTCCCGAATATATTGGCGCACCCATGTCCGACCTGATCTTTCTCTCCGTGCTGAGCTGCCTTCTCGGCCTCGTGCTGGCCTGGGGATTTTCGCACCTGCCGAGGGAACGCTGGCAGATGCTGGCCGCCATTCCCTTAACAAAACGGCAAGACGGACAATGGCAGGGCGTCAACCTCACCTATTACGGGTTTTTCATCGCTTCCAGCCAGCTCCTGGCCGTCTGCCTGCTCCTGATCCTGCTCGGCGCCGCCCATATCTCACTCGCCGGCACTCTGCTGACCACCGCCCTGATCCTCCTCGTCTGCATTCCCGCCGCCCGTATCGTCGCCATCCTGGTCGAGAAAAAACGGCATACTTTTACGATCGGCGGGGCCTCCTTTGTCGGGATCCTGATCGCCCCATGGGCCATCCTGTTGGTGGAGAGAGTTATGAACGGATTTTCCGAGTTCCACCTGCCGATGTTGCCGGTGCTGGCGGCCATGGCGATTGCCTATACCTTGGGTGAGGGGCTGGGTCGTCTGGGCTGCATCAGTTTCGGCTGCTGTTACGGCAAGATGCTCAAGGACTGCAGTCCTTTTCTCCAACGTCTCTTTGCCGGGGCCTCGTTCATCTTCTATGGACCGACCAAGAAGGCCATTTACGAGGGTAAACTGAGTGGCGAACCACTGATGCCGATCCAGGCCATGACCTGCATCCTCTACTGCCTGACGACAATCGCCGGCAGCCTCCTCTTTCTGCGCAGTCATTGCACCGCCGCCCTCGTCCTCAGCATAAGCGTAACACAGATCTGGCGGATCATCTCGGAGATCCTGCGCGCCGACTTCCGGGGATTTTCCAGGATCTCGGCCTACCAGAAGATGGGTGGTCTGGCCGTGCTCTATATCCTTGTCATCACCGTGTTCAACCCGGCCCCGCAACTCGCTGATCCAGACATCGGCCACGGCCTCCGCCTGCTCTGGCAACCCGGCATCATCATCGGCCTGCAGCTCCTGTGGCTGATCTTTTTCACCGTCTTCGGCCGCAGCACCGTCACCACCTCAACGCTTTCCTTCCAGCTGGTCAGGGAGCATCTCTAAAGCAGACAAGGTCCTGCTGCAACGGGCGATCACCGTTTCTGCAACTCCTTTTTCAGTTGCACGACCGTCTCACGGGTGCCCGGCGGGCCATGTATCCCCTGATAGCGGACAAAGAGCTGGTCAGCTTCCCGGAACCAGAAGGCCGCATGCCAGAACGATGAAAGGAGGCCTTCCCGTTTGATTTCAACCTTTTGGGCCCGCATCTGCCTGCCTGAAACAGCGACCTCCTCGACTCCCTTTTTTTCCGCCTGCATGCTCGCAACCTCGAGACTGTCGGTGCGGACCATCCAGAAGGATATCTTTTCAGCGGGAGAATAAAGAAACGATCGCAGGGAAAAGGACAGGGGCTGATACCAGGGACGATCATCAATAGACTCTGCCGTATCGATCTTTTTCCCTTGCAGAATCCCTGATATTCTGAGGAGATTGCCGTCTCGGATGACTTGGATCTCCGTTTGCCGCCCTTGCCGGAAATGCCAGAAAAGGGTTCGGCCTGTCCGGTCGCAGCGATTGACAAAGGTCGCGCCCTCCTCGTTTACTGTAATCACCTCCTCCTGAGGAGATGTTGCATGGCTCCACTGGAAGTCCTTGACGGCCTTGCCGGTGCTCTCCTGATAGAAACAGACCGGATCAGCCGAAGCGGCAGACACCGAGCCTCCATCAGCCGCGAAAAGCAGAGAGATGACAGCGGCGGAACACATCACCCTGAGAAAAGACAGCGAAATCCGTGACAAGAGACACATTACGATACCCGCTTAGATAAAACAGGGACACTCCCCAATTTTATTTTTTAAAAACTGGGGAGTGTCCCTATTTTTTCTATTTTTTGCCTATTTTGCCGGGAAAATCAGAACAGGTATCCGTAACGGATGCCGACCGTATCCAAACCTTCATTGGGATCGACTGTATAGCCGTTGGAGATGTGGTCGAACATCAGGAAAACCCGGCTGTGCGCTGAGAAAGAGTATCCGAGCTCCACCGCAAAACGCAGCAGTACCCTGCTGCCAAGTTCCTTCATGTCGCGGACCTGCGGGTCTGCGGTTTCACCGTCATGCACTGCCAGCCCTGCTCCGAGGTCCAGAATGACGCCATTCTTCCACAGGTATTGCCAGACACCGCCAGCGTACACTTTACTGGTATCGCCCTGGCTGTTGATGGAAAGACCCATATTCGGCCGAATGCTTCCATGCCAGAGTTCATAGGTCGGAGTGAAGATGAGTTCGGCATTCAAATCGACACCGGTCTCCCGTGAAAAACCGCTCCACAGGTTGTCTGTATCATGGTCCAGCACTCCCAAGCGAATTTCATGCACCCAGGCTTTATTTTCTTTGGCGTGGGAGTGCAGTGGGAAGAGAGCGAGGCAGAAGAATGAGAGCAGTGCAATGAGCGTTGGCTGAGAAAAAAATCGTTTCACGTTTTCTCCGATGGTTTTTTTGATCTGATATGCATGACGCGATGCATCACATGAACAGCCTCCAAGAGGAAAGGCATGTGCAGGTCATAGTAGCCAATTTGTCAATCGTCCTCAATGTAAATTGAATAAGTGTGAGCAGAATGCAGCTATACCGGCACTGGTTTCCGATATATCCCAGGGTTTCTTCTCGTCTTCATATATCATTTTATTCCTGCCGTATGGAAAGCTGCCCAATAGCTGTCCTGATCTGCCTGCCAGGCGGCGTGGTGCAGCCAGTCGAGAGATTCCCGGTCGCGGGCCAGTATACTGAGCTCCCTGGTTGTCAGGGCCGCAGGGCCCTCTTGCAAGCAGAGGCGCCGGAGTTTGTGCAGGAATTCATGTCTGGCTCCGCCATGATGACGACGCCCCAGGGCCTGATGCAACTTGTTCAGGGCCGGATCGATCACCGCTTCTTGAAACGCTGTTAATCTCCTCACTCTGGCTCTTGCCACAGGAGAAGAATGTATGTCGTCAAGCAAGGAACAGCCCTGAACTTCTTCGGGGACACAGAGCAGCCCGAGCTTCTTGAGAATCTGTCCGAGACGCACTCGCCCAAGCAGTATTGAGGTAGGCACCGCCAGAATAAGAGGAATGACCACCGGCAGTGACCAGAGAAAAAACTGGACATCCAGCCAGAAGGCGAATCCGGCCCAACAGAAGGCGATGGCC
>JANOIV010000030.1:0-4739 GCA_031407875.1 Desulfobulbaceae bacterium
CAAAGATCACAGATGGCTAGATAAAAAGTTCGATATACAAGGCGTAGAGTTTTTGGCAGGTTCTCGACTATACACATAGTATGTCGAGGGCCTGCCAAAAACCTACAACGAAGGAGATCGGGCTTTTTACGACGCCATCAAGTTTGTTTTTCACCTTTGCAATATTGTTTGTCGGCAAAAAATTCATTGTCGAGATGCAATGTGAGAATTATGCCAGAACCTCCTGTTAGGTTGGTGATTACGCTGATACCATTTTGTAATCACCAATTTTTTACAGGGAGGACATTATGTCTAAAAAAGGTTTTACGACTATGGAAATGATGATCTGCATAGGAATAGTTGGTCTTTTGTCTGCCATTGGTTATCCTTCCATTCAGTATGCTTACAGAAATAATGAATTTAGGGCTGAGGTGTTAAATCTGGTCAGTAATTTGCAGCGTGCCAAAATTGCAGCAGTTGAACAAAATTCTGATGTGGTAATTGTGATGTCCGCAACGAAATATCAAATTTTTGTTGATGACGGCAGGGATGGGGGGATTGCCGGAGATTGGCTCAGGCAACCACAAGAGAAGATGTTGTTTGCACGTTCATTATTGAATGGGCTAGTCCTCTCTAATAATTTCTCTTTGAGTCGAACTCGTTTCACTGGCAGAGTTGGCACTAAAGCAGGATCTTTATTCATTCAAAATCAGTATGGCCGACAAAAGAGTGTCGTAATTAATACTGTTGGTCGGATAAGAGTTGAAGATTTATGAGGAATAATTCAAGACACAGCTTGCTGGTAGAGATTGATGGCACGTTAAATTATGTGTATCAACCGACCACCTCAAAGCCAATCTTCTGAATTGCAACCTTGACTGTTTCAATATCGATATCTCCTTCATAGCCCGCCTCGCCTTTTTGCAAATCCACCAGCACCTTTGATATCCCCGGGATTGCCTCCAGTGCTTTGGTGGTTGCGCCGACACAGTGCTGGCAGCTCATTCCTTTAATTTTCACGGTAGCCATTGTTGATCTCCCTGGATTGAATTAGATTCTCTGGGACTGTTACGACAAGGTAGTTGCGTATTTTGGGGAAATCAAGGGGAATTCAACATATAGGCGGTCCGGGCATGCAGGTGAATGAGAGAAAGGTACACATTGCGGTAAAGGGTATGCACTGCGCCGCCTGTTCGAGTCGCATTGAGCGGGTGGTGTCTGCAATGCCGGGGGTGAGCCACGCTACGGTCAATCTTGCCGCCGAGACGATGGAGCTGGTCTGGGACGAGGGTGTTTTACCTTTTTCAACGGTGGCCGACCGGGTTCGGGATCTGGGTTTCGCGTTGGCTGAGCCGCAAGATACCGAGCAGGTAACCCAGATTTTTGCTATCAAGGGCATGCACTGTGCCTCGTGTTCGACCCGTATCACTCATGTTGTCGGCAATCTCCCCGGTGTTATTACGGCCGATGTCAATCTGGCGACCGAAACCGCCAAGGTGGTCTTTGCCAAGGATCTTTGCAGTCTGCGCACGATTCGTGAAACCATTGCAGGACTTGGCTTTGAGGCCGAGATAGCGCAGAATCGCAGCGACGATTTCAGCCAAAAACAGGAGGAGAAGAAAGGCCAACTCGCCGCCATGAAAAAGCGCCTGATGCTGGCCTTTGTCTTTGTTGTTCCCCTGCTTGTTCTGTCCATGGGCGAGATGGCAGGTATGCCATTGCCGGCAATCCTCCATCCCCATCATCATCCCCTCAATTTTGCCCTGCTGCAGTTTTTGCTCGTGCTGCCCGTCATGTGGCTGGGCCGTAGTTTTTATCTGATCGGTATTCCGGCCCTTCTCAGGAAGAATCCGAATATGGATTCACTCATCGCCGTCGGCACCGGCGCAGCCTTTATCTATTCGACCTGGAACCTTATTGAAATTTTTCTCCATATCGACCCGCAGATAAAGGTTATGGATCTGTATTTTGAGTCGGCCGGTGTGCTGCTTGCCTTGGTGTCTCTGGGCAAATATCTTGAGGCCAGAGCCAAATTACATACCTCTGATGCCATCGTCAGGCTCATGGAACTGGCGCCGGACAAGGCTATTCTACTCGACAATGACGAGCAGAGGACTATTGCCGCGGCAGAAATCGAACCGGGTGATCTGCTGCTCGTCAGATCAGGTGAGCGGATCCCCGTTGATGGCTCAATCGAACAGGGTGAGAGCAGTGTCGATGAGGCCATGCTGACCGGCGAGAGCATGCCTGTGGCCAAGGTGCGAGGCGACAAGGTCTTCGGCGGCACCGTGAACAAGCACGGCGTGCTGCATGTCCGGGCTGAGCAGACCGGGGAACATACTGTTCTGGCCCGCATTGTCAGGCTGGTTCAGGAGGCCCAGGGCTCAAAGGCCCCTATAGCGGGTCTTGCCGACACGATCAGTCTCTATTTTGTGCCGACGGTCATCTTCCTGGCAATTGCCACCGGTCTGGCCTGGTATTTTTTCGGAGAGACGACCTTTGCCGCCGCCCTTCGCTACTTTATTGCCGTCCTGGTGATTGCCTGTCCGTGTGCCATGGGCCTGGCGACACCGACCTCGATTATGGTGGGAACGGGCAGGGGGGCACAACTGGGGGTGCTGGTGAAAAACGGGGCGGCCTTGGAAAATGCTGAAAAAATCGATGTCGTGGTCTTCGACAAGACCGGCACTTTGACGACGGGCAGACCTGTTGTGACGGATATCATGATTTTCTCTGCAGATTTGCTGGAAGAAAGGCTGCTGGAACTGGTCGGCTCGGCCGAGCAGTCCTCGGAACATCCTTTGGCTGAGGCAATTGTCTCTGCGGCCAAGACCAAAGGACTCTCTCTGGTCCAGCCCGAGGCGTTCACAGCCCTGGCAGGCCTGGGAGTACAGGCGAAAGTGCAGGGCAGGGAGGTGCTGGCCGGCAACAGAGAACTCCTTGACTCCCGACAGATCGATACCGATAAGGCAGGCGATGCGGCGGCGAGTTTGGCAAGAGAAGGAAAAACCGTCCTGTATCTGGCCATTGATGGGGTGCTTGCAGCTCTTCTGGCCATTGCCGACGCCTTGAAACCCGAGGCAAGGGAGATTGTAGCAGCCCTGCAGGACATGGGTATCCGGGTTATCATGTTGACGGGAGATCATCCGCTTACCGCCGAGAGTATTGCCGCCCGGGCCGGAATCCATGAGGTCTATGCCAGGATCCTCCCGGAAAATAAGGCCGACATGATCAAATCTTTTCAGGCCCAAGGCTTGAAAACGGCGATGGTGGGGGACGGAATAAACGATGCCCCGGCCTTGGCCCGGGCCGATATCGGTATGGCCATGGGGACGGGTGTGGATATCGCCCTGGAATCCGGGGATATTGTTCTGATGCGCGGCAGATTGGCCGGCGTCATAACCGCCCTGCAGTTGTCGCGGGCGGTCATGCGCAATATCCGCCAGAACCTCTTCTGGGCCTTTGCCTTCAATATAATCGGTATTCCGGTTGCGGCCGGTGTGCTGGTGCTGTTTGGCGGCCCGGCCCTTAACCCGATGCTGGCCGGGGCCGCCATGGCCCTGAGTTCCGTCACGGTCGTCAGCAATGCCCTGCGGCTCCGATTTTTTACAAGCTGAGCGAATTGCAAAATGACCGGAAGAGTTCCGACTCTTTTCCCTTGACTTTTAGTCGATTATTTTTATTATAAGACCTCGCAAATGAATATCCGTTCATTAAGTTGCCGTACACAGGTGTTTGTGGCGGCGTGGGTTTTATCAATATAAACTTTTAAAGAAAGAGGAATTCTATGTCAAAATTAGTTGCACCTCATGGTGGAAAAGGTTTGGTCTGTGCTTTACTCGAAGGCGGCGCACGCGATGCAGAGCTTAAGAAAGCAGCTGGACTTAAAAAGATTGAGATTTCTGCCCGTGCCAAAGGCGATCTGATCATGATGGGTATCGGTGGTTTCAGCCCCCTCACCGGTTTCATGACCAAGGCTGACTGGAAGGGCGTTTGCGAGAAGTTCCAGATGGCAGATGGTACCTTCTGGCCTGTGCCGATCACCCTTGACATCGCTGCGGCCGACGCTGCCGCAATCAAAGTAGGTGATGAGGTTGCTCTCGTACGTAAAGGCGAGACCTATGCCACCATGAAGGTCACCGAGAAATTCGAGATGACCGATGCCGACAAGAAACTGGAATGTGAGAAGGTCTTCAGAGGTCTGGGTGATGACTCTGTTGGTGACAAATTCTGGCAGGTTGCCATGGATGATCATCCAGGCGTCCAGATGGTTATGGCTCAGAAAGAGTTCAACATTGCCGGACCCGTAAAAGTTCTTTCTCAGGGTGAATATCCTAAAGAGTATCCGGGTGTCTACCTGACCCCGGCTCAGACCCGTGCCATGTTCGACGAGCGTGGCTGGGCCAACGTTGCTGCCCTGCAGCTGCGTAACCCGATGCATCGTTCCCATGAGTATCTGGCCAAGATCGCAGTCGAGGTATGTGACGGCGTTTTGATCCACTCCCTGATTGGTAACCTCAAGGCCGGCGATATTCCTGCTCCGGTACGTGTTAAGGCTATCGATATCCTTATCGACAAATACTTCGTCAAGGAGAACGTCATCAGCGCAGGCTATCCTTTGGATATGCGTTATGCCGGACCTCGCGAAGGACTCCTGCATGCCACCTTCCGTCAGAACTACGGCGTCAACGCCATGCTGATCGGTCGTGACCATGCCGGTGTTGGTGATTTCTACGGTCTGTTCGAGGCTCAGGATATAT
>JANOIV010000046.1:0-31726 GCA_031407875.1 Desulfobulbaceae bacterium
CTTTGATAAACTCGTAAAAAGTCGCCACAAAGATCACAGATGGCTAGATAAAAAGTTCGATATACAAGGCGTAGAGTTTTTGGTAGGTTCTCGACTATACACATAGTATGTCGAGGGCCTGCCAAAAACCTACAACGAAGGAGATCGGATTTTTTACGACGCCATCATCTTTTGCCTGGCACGCAGCTCAATGGCTGTCAGACGTGGTTTAAACCGGCACTTGGGATATGTCGGATCAAATCTTAACTTCTCCATCATTAATTTCAGAAAAAAGGTGGTTGGCAATCCGCGAAGTTTTCATGCCTGCCTTAATTATATCTGTAGAGACCGGAGAAAAAGAAGGAAAATCGAGGAAAATTTGCAGGGCCAGGCGAAATTGAGGGCCTGCCCCGGCAGACGATGCATTTTTTAGCCGGGGCCTGAACCGAGCCGCAGACGCCGGAACGCCCTGGCAGCGTGTGACGCCAGTCGCCAGAGACACTCTTCAGGCTGGGCCAGAGCCTCAGGCCGCGGGGCGATGAGCGGTATGATTGCAAACGATTGAAAGCCCGGCCACGGCATGCTCCCGGGATCGACGGACACAGAACCGGCCAGACACAGGCAGGGCTTTCCAGCCCGTGCCGCCATTGCAGCGATGAGGCCCACACCTTTACCCATCAGGGTCTGCGCATCCATGGAGCCCTCGGCGGTAATCACCAGATCCGCGGTCTGCATCCGCGCTTCCAGCCGGGATACTTCCGCAAAGACCTCCGCGCCGGAGCGGAATTCGCCGCCGCAGAAGGCCTTAAGGCCAAAACCCAACCCACCCGCCGCTCCGGCGCCCGGATGCCGGGCATAGTCTTTGTTCTGTAGATTCTGCATAACCTCGGCAAGGCGCCCCAGGCACCTCTCGGCTTTGCTAATATCGACTTCCTGCAAACCCTTCTGCGGTCCATAGATCCGACTCGCCCCCTCGCTGCCGAGCAGAGGATTGCTCACATCGACTGCGATGATCAGCTCGGCAAACCCCAGGGGCGCAAGCGGTGCCTCCACTCGTGCCAGCCTCTCCAGATCGCTCCAGGTCAGGATCTCCTTGCCACCCGCAGTCCAAAACCGCCAACCGAAGGCCCTGGCCAGGCCGAAACCGCCATCGTTCGTGGCACTACCGCCGATACCGACATAGAGACGCCGGGCTCCGGCCTCCTTCGCCGCCCTGAGCACTGCCCCAAGGCCAAAAGTATCGAGCTGAAACGGATGATACTGCCCAGCCGAAAACAGGGAGAGGCCATTGACCTGCGCCGCCTCGACAATGGCCGTCCCCGTACCACGCGCATACCACCACTCGGCAGCCCGCGGTCGTCCTGCAGCATCCACCGTGTGGCAGGTCATTTTCTCTGCCTCCAGCAGCTGCCCCAGCACCTCAGCAAAACCATCGCCGCCATCCGCCATCGGCAGCTGATCGATATGGTCGTCAGGACGGACCTCAGTCCATCCCCTGGCAATAGCCATAGCGGCCTGTCGGGCGGTCAAGGTGCCCTTGAATTTATCAGGGACGATCAGAACATGCAGCGGCATGAATATCCTCCAGTTCTGCCGGTTCACTTTTTCTCAAGCAGGTATTTCCTGTCATTGCCTCCCCACCCCTGCCCATCTCGCTCTTTTTATTCACTTACAATCGCTCTGACTTTTGCCAGGGCGTCGCTTACTACAGTTTCCGGTGCTTTTTCCATAAGCTGAATATCCTTTTCTGTTAAGTCGATCATTTTCATCTGTTGGCACAAAATCACTCCCTTAACCATTACCAAACTTCCTTGTCAACTGGTAGGGCGTTGAGCCATTCGTGATTTTCGTGGGTGATTCCCCTTGCTTCTGGTCCGCGCTGATCGAGCGGGTCATTAGGTTATACTCTTTTGTTTCAACAGGTGTTATACTAATCAACAGGTAAAAGATGGGCGAACAATTGGCCGCACTTGACACGTGAGAAATCCTCAGGCAATTGTATCGAAACCCGCAGGACTATTCCTTTCCTAACCCTCCTCCTCCCCGTCCTAGGTTGTAAGCCTAGCCCCCTTCAGCTTTTTCTGCAGAGAGAAATAGGTTCTGTACCGATTGCCTGACCATACGAGATCAAATACTATCGACCAATAATGTTGCTGCCGGAAGGGAAGAAATACTTCCTTTCCTGCAGGGATTCGCCCTGGTGCAGCAGCCAAAAGATGGAGTGTTGTATTGATATTCAGATCAAGTGTTAATCGTGACATTCTCAGCCCGATTTCTTTTCTCAGCCGCAGCGCGAGGGTCTATCCGGACAAGGTCGCAGTGATATACGGTGACCGCCGCTTTACCTACCGCGAATTCCAGACGAGGGTCCACCGGCTGGCCAATGCCTTGCTGGCCGAGGGCATCGGTTCCGGTGACAAGGTGGTGTTCATCTGTCCCAACACCCCGCCGATGCTTGAGGCCCACTATGCCATACCGATGATCGGGGCGGTCCTGGTCTGTGTCAACAGCCAGCTCTGCCGCCGGGAATATCTGCATATAATCAATCATTCCGATGCAAAAGCCGTTTTTGTCGATAATGAGTTCAGCCTCCAGATACAGCCGATCATAGATGAGCTGGACAAGGTTGAGTTGTTCGTCACTATCTGTGACGACACCTGCTCGCCTCTCTTGCAAGGCCGGGAGTACGAGGCATTTCTCGCAGGTGGCGCCACGACGCCACCTGCGGTGCAGGGCATCATCGATGAAGATGCCCTGATCGCCATCAACTACACCTCGGGCACTACCGGCGAGCCCAAAGGCGTCATGTACAGTCACCGCTCCACCTACCTGCACACCCTGGGCGAGATCATCGAATCGTCACTCGCTCCGGACTCCGTGTATCTTTGGACCCTGCCGATGTTTCATTGCAATGGCTGGGGTTTTGCCTGGGCGGTCACGGCGGTGGGGGCAACCCATGTCTGTCTCCGGCACTGTCTGCCGAAAGAGATTTTTCAGCTGATCGAGAAAGAGAACGTATCGCATCTCAGTGCGGCGCCCAATGTCCTGCTGCTGATGATCTGTTATCCGGAGGCGGCTGAGGTGAAACTGCGCCGTCCCCTGCAGATTCTGACCGCAGGGGCCTCACCTTCTCCCTCCATCATCCAGGGTATGGAGGATATAGGCGCTAACATCACCCACGTCTACGGCCTGACGGAACTGCACGGCCCCCACAGTGTCTGCGCCTGGCAGGCCCCTTGGATCGAGCTCGATCCCGATAAGGTCGCCAGGATGAAGGCCCGGCAGGGCGTACCCTATACCACCAGTCTGCATATGGCGGTGGTCGACCCACTCACCATGCAGCCCGTGCCGGATGACGGGCTGACCATGGGCGAAATTGTGATGCGGGGCAATAATGTCATGCTCGGCTATTACAAAGATCAGGAGGCGACGGACCTGGCCTTTCGTGACGGCTGGTTTCACAGCGGCGACCTGGGGGTGGTCCATCCCGATGGTTATATCCAGATCAT
Organism: Desulfobulbaceae bacterium; assembly: GCA_031407875.1. Classification (GTDB taxonomy): domain Bacteria; phylum Desulfobacterota; class Desulfobulbia; order Desulfobulbales; family Desulfocapsaceae; genus Desulfoprunum. The sequence continues at coordinate 3,489 of JANOIV010000046.1, forward strand.
GGACCGGGCCAATGACATCATCGTCAGGGGCGGCGACATTATTTTCTCGCTTGAAATCGAAGATGTCATCTCCCGCCACCCCGATGTTCTCGAGGTGGCAGTGGTATCGGCCCCTGACCCGGTCTGGGGGGAGGTGCCGAAGGCCTTCGTGGTAACCAAATGGGGCCGCAAACCGACGGCCGAGGAGATCATCGAGTTCTGCCGCAACAACCATGCGCAATTCAAGGCGCCGGAAACGGTTGAATTCTGCCAGCTGCCGAAGACGGCAACCGGCAAGACCATCAAAGCACAACTGCGGAGCCGGGAGTGGCTGGGACTTGCACGTAAAATGTGCTGAGAAGCCCCCACCACTACCGGAAAACGTGACGCCTGAGCGTCATTGCCCATAACCCTCACAGGAGCGATTATAAAATGAATAAAGTTGTCATAGTTAGCGGATGCAGGACTGCCGTGGGAGCGTTCGGCGGAGCCCTGAAGGATGTACCGGTAGTTGATCTCGGAGCCTTGGTGCTGCGGGAAACTTTGCAGAAGGTCGGTCTGCGGCCGGTCCGCAGTCGCGACTTTCAGGAAACCGTGCCCAAAAAACTTGCGGGCCAGCAGGAGCTTGAGCTGGAAAGCAGGTATGCAGGCTGGAATGCCGACCTCCGGGAGATCGCAGTCGATGAAGTCATCATGGGCAATGTCCTGCAGGCCGGTCAAGGTCAGAATCCGGCCCGACAGGCCATGGTCAGGGCTGGATTATGCAAGGAAACCCCGGCCTTTAGCCTCAATAAGGTCTGTGGTTCCGGACTCAAGGCAATCGCCTTGGCGGCCCAGTCCATCATGACCGGCCAGGCCGAGGTGGTACTGGCCGGCGGCCAGGAGAATATGAGCCAGACGCCGATGGCGATGCTGAAAGGACGCTGGGGTTACCGCATGGAAATCACCGGGGTTGGCGAAATTCATGACCTGCTGGTCTATGATGCACTCTATGAGATTTTCTACGGCTATCACATGGGTGTTACCGCCGAAAACATAGCGGGTCTCTACAATATCAGCCGTGCAGATCAGGACCGGCTGGCCGCTCTCAGCCATGCCCGGGCCATGGCGGCCATCGAAAAAGGCTATTTTGCCGAGGAAATCGTGCCGGTAATGGTGAAATCCCGTAAGCAGGAGATCATCGTCGATCGCGATGAGCGACCGATGCTCACCAGCATCGAAAAACTCGCCAAACTGAGACCGGTCTTCGCCAAGGACGGTACGGTGACGGCCGGCAATGCCTCCGGCATCAACGACGGTGCGGCGGCGGTCCTGCTGATGAGTGAGGAGAAGGCCCGGCAACTCGGCCTCAAACCGCTCTTGACCATAGAGAGTTTTGCCTCCGGCGGGCTTGACCCGGCCTTCATGGGGCTCGGTCCGGTACCGGCGATCAAGCGGGCCCTGAAACAGGCCAAGATGACCATAGCCGATATCGAGATGATCGAACTCAACGAGGCGTTTGCCTCCCAGGCCATCGGCTGTATGCTCGAACTCGGCATCGAGGTGGAGAAACCAAACCAGCTCGGCAGCGGTATCTCCATGGGCCACCCTGTCGGCTGTACCGGCGCACGGCAGATGGTGACCACCCTCAGCCAGATGCAGCGCAACAACTTCGCTACCGGCCTGATCAGCATGTGTATAGGTGGCGGTATGGGAATGGCCATGGTGGTCAGCAATAAATCCTAATCAACAAAGAGCCGGTGCGGCTGGAACGACCGACTCTTCATGAACAGTTTCGGGAGCATATCATGCAAGTGAAAACCTTTGGTGTAATCGGAGCCGGCCAGATGGGCGCAGGCATAGCCCAGGTGGCGGCGGTGAGTGGTCTGAATGTCATCCTCCAGGATATTTCCGCCGAATTTGTGGAACGCGGGCTGACGGCAATTACCAAAAACCTGCGGCGTAGTGTGGACAAAGGCAAGATCACCAGTGCCGAACAAGAAGCGATTTTTGGCCGGATCACTGCCTGCACGGATCTTGTCAACATGCAGTCGGCCGACTTTGTCGTCGAGGCCGCCTCCGAGAACGAGGAGATCAAATTCAAAATTTTCTCCCAACTCGATGAGATCTGTCCTCCCCATGCAATCCTCTCCTCCAATACCTCGTCCATTCCGATTGGCCGTATTGCCTCCCGGACCAGAAGACCGGACAAGGTGATCGGCATGCATTTCATGAATCCGGTACCGGTCATGAAGCTGGTTGAGGTTATCCGCGCCCTGCCTACCTCCGACGAGACATACCGGGTGACGGTGGAACTGGCCAAACAGATGGGCAAAACTCCGGCTGAGGCCGGTGACTTTCCCGGATTCATCGCCAACAGGATCCTCCTGCCGATGATCAACGAGGCCATATTCTGCCTCTACCAGGGCGTTGGCGACAAGGAATCCATCGACAAGGTGATGGAGTTCGGCATGAACCATCCCATGGGCCCCCTGGCGCTGGCCGACCTGATCGGTCTTGATACCTGTCTGGCGATCCTCAACACCCTGCATCAGGGACTGGGCGATCCGAAATACCGCCCCTGTCCGCTGCTTCGCCAATATGTCGAGTCCGGCTGGCTGGGTCGCAAAACCGGCAGGGGATTCTTCACTTACCGATCACAACCGTGAAATAATGCAAATCACCTACCAATAGGAGCACCACTATGAACTTCGAATTAACAGAAGAACAGAATCTCATCCGTGATATGGTCAGAACTTTTGCCGAAACCGAGGTCGCGCCCTCTGCCGGCGAGCGTGATGAGCAGGAGCACTTTGACCGTGATCTGATGTTTACCCGGCTCGCCGATCTTGGTCTGACAGGTATCGTTTTCCCCGAGGAATACGGTGGTGCGGGCGCCGATTATCTGAGCTATGCCATCGCCGTCGAAGAGCTGTCGAGGGTATGCGCGTCGACCGGTGTCACGCTTTCCGCCCATCTCTCCCTGTGCGCCAATCCGATCTATCTCTTTGGCACTGAAGAACAAAAGAAAAAATTCCTCACGCCGCTGGCCCTGGGCGAGGCCATGGGTGCCTTCGGTCTGACTGAGCCTTCTGCCGGGTCCGATGCCGGTGGAACCAGGACCGTGGCGGTGCGTGATGGTGATGACTGGATTATCAGCGGCAGCAAGATCTTTATCACCAATGCCGGGGAGGCGGATATCTATGTCGTCTTCGCCAGGACCGACAAAACGGCCGAGAAACATCATGGAATCAGCGCCTTTATCGTCGAGAAAGGCACGCCGGGATTTTCTTTCGGCAAGAAAGAAAAGAAGATGGGCATCCGCTCTTCACCCACCATGGAACTGGTCTTCGAGAACTGCCGGGTACCCCATGAAAACATGCTGGGCGAAGAGGGTAAGGGCTTCAAGGTGGCGATGAAAACCCTGGATGGCGGCCGTATTGGTATCGCCTCGCAGGCCCTCGGTATTGCCCAGGGCGCCCTCGATGCGACAGTGAGTTACGTCACCCAGAGGGAGCAGTTCAACAAACCGCTGAGTGCCTTCCAGGGCGTGCAGTTCCAGCTGGCAGACATGGCCACCCAGGTCGAAGCGGCGCGGCTGCTGGTGTATAATGCCGCCTACCGAGCCAGTGCCGGTCTTTCTTATTCCCAGGAGTCGGCCATGGCCAAACTGTTTGCCAGTGAGACGGCCATGAAGGTGACCACCCAGGCCGTCCAGCTGCATGGCGGCTACGGCTATACCCGTGAGTTCCCGGTGGAGAGAATGATGCGTGACGCCAAGATCACCGAGATCTACGAGGGCACCAGCGAGATTCAGCGGGTTGTCATCGGTTCGGCGCTGACCCGTTGAAAAAAGGAGCACTCCCCCGCCCCCTTTTGCCGGCAGGTTGAGCAGGCGTGCGCCACCAAGGCCGGCCTGCTCGTCTCCAACGGCCCATTCCGTCTGATCTTGGCTGAGGACGGGGTGAAGGGGGCGAAAATCGAGGACAAGCTGAGGCTGCAGAATATCGCCGAACTCCTGGTGGAACAACTGCAGAGGTGACCTGCCGACTGGAGGCACATTGGCCGGAGTGGACACGACGAACACTATCTTTTCGGGTGGAGGAGAACTATGAAACTGCTGGTATGTATCAAACAGGTTCCGGACATGGAATCAAAATTCAGGATTGGCGCTGACGGCGTCTGGTATGACCGCGGCGAGCTCGCCTGGCGGATGAATGAGTATGACGAATATGCCGTCGAGCAGGCTGTGCGGGTGAAGGAGGAGACCGGGGCCGACCTGACCGTGCTCTGCATCGGTCCCGAGCAGGTCAAGGAGACCATGAAAAAGGCCCTGGCGATGGGTTGTGACCGAGGTGTGCATATCGCCGATACCGAGAGTTACCTCAAGGATCCTTTTGAGATTGCCTCAATGATTGCTGAATTTGCCCGGGATAAGGCGTTTGACCTTATCTTCACCGGCATGCAGTCGCAGGATCGGGGCAGTGGCCAGGTCGGGGTCATGGTCGCTGAACTGCTGGCCATAGCCGCCGTGACCACGATTGTCGATTTCTCTCTCGCCAACGGCCGGATTACGGTCAAACGCGAGCTTGAGGGCGGCATCAAGGCCAGGATCGAAACCGGTCTGCCTGCCCTGGTCACCTGCCAGCTCGGTCTCAACACACCCCGCTACCCGACCCTGCCCAATATCATGAAGGCCAAGAAGAAAGAGATGCTGACGGTAGCTGCAAGTGAGGTACACAAGGTGAGTGCTTTGCAGAAAACGTTAAAAATTGCCTTTCCGGAGAAAAAGACGGGCGGCCTCTTTCTCGAAGGTGAGGTGGGAGATATAGCCGATCGGCTGATCAAGATCCTGAGAGAAAAAACCAGCGTGCTGGCCTAGGAGAAAGTTATGAAAATCCTGTTAGTTGCAGAATACAGACAAGAAAAGGTTTTGGAGAGTTACAGCGAGCTGATCGCCTTTGCCCGGATTATGGGGGCTGAAACCGCCATGTTCCTGGTCGGCGACGCCTCCGCCAGTCTGCCGAAATTTCAGGGCAGGCTCTATCTTGCCGAGGCTGCGGAATTCGGGGAATACAACCCGGAGGCCCATAAGAATCTGCTCCTTGGGGTGGTGGCAGAGGAGCAGCCGGACATGATCGTCTTGGCCCACAGTTCCTACGGCTGGGACCTGGCGCCACGAATTGCCGTCAGTCTCTTGGCACCGCAGATCTCCGAGGTAGTGGCGGTGGAGAACGGGATTCTGGTGGTGCCGACCTGCAATGCCAAGTTACGCCGGACCGTGTCGGGCAGCGGCAAGGTAACGGTTGTCACCCTCCAGGCCGGCGCCTTCTCTCTTGCCGAGCCGGCCGACGACAGCCCGATTGTTGTCCCGATCGCCGGGGACTCTCAGGCCAAAGTCAAACTGCTGGGCTACGAGGCCGCCGAACATGGCGGGGTTGATCTGAGCAAATCTGAAATCATCGTCAGTGCCGGCCGCGGTGTCGGAAAACCCGAGAACATCGCTCTGATTGCCGGTCTGGCCCAAGCCCTGGGCGGCGAATACGGCGCCAGCCGGCCGGTGGTCGACGCGCAGTGGGTGGAGCATAACCGTCAGGTCGGCACAACCGGTCTGACCGTCTCCCCAAAACTCTATGTGGCCTGCGGGATTTCCGGGGCGGTTCAGCACCTGGCCGGCATGAAGAAGTCCGAGTTCGTGGTGGCGATCAATACCGACAGGGACGCCCCCATCGGCGATGTGGCTGATGTCTTCGCGGTGGCTGACCTCAAACTGCTGCTGCCGGTTCTGACCGAAAAGCTCCAGGCCTTGTGAGACACCGGTCGGTGATCAGCCCTGCAGTTCAACCTTCAGAACGGTCTATTGCCGCCAAAGCCTTATGGACCGCCTCACTGATCTTCAAGAGCGTATAGGGTTTTGCCACATATTGGCTGATTCCCAACGTGCGTGCCTCCTCAATCCGCTCCGCTTGCGAATAGCCGCTGACGATAATGGCCTTCTGCTCCGGACGAAACTGGCGAATTCTCTTATATGTTTCCAACCCGTCAATTCCCGGCGGCATGATCATATCCAGCATGACGAGGTCGGTGGGGTTTTCCTGCAGATAGAGGATTGCCGCCTCACCGCTGTCTGCCGAGGCAACGGTATAGCCAAGATGAGCCAGGATCTCGGAGGCGATCTGCCGTTGGTTTTCAATGTCATCGACAACCAGAACGGACTGTCCCTGCCCCTTCACAGGTATCTCAGCCTTACCGCCGGGCATTGGCTCTGCGAGCCCGCCCTGCAGGGGCAGGTAAATATGGAAGGTTGTCCCCTTGCCCTCGGCGCTGTCGACAGTGACAAACCCCTTGTGATCCACCACTGTCCCCCAGACAATCGCCAGACCCAGCCCCGTACCACTGCGGCCTATCTTTTTCCTGGAGAAAAATGGATCGAAGATCTGCTCCTGAAACTGTTCAGGGATGCCTATGCCGGTATCGGCAACGGTCAGTCTGACGTAGCCACCTGCCCGCCATGCCAGAAATCCCGGAGGTTGACTGTTCAGTGAGACCTGGTCGAGACTGATCGTGATCGTGCCGCCAGCCGGCATGGCCTCGGCCGCATTGGTCACAAGATTCATCAGAATATTGGCGAGATGCGCTGACGATCCGGCAACCGGAAAAGGCCCTGTCGCAGACGGCGCGATAATGTCCACCTTGTTGTGGGCCCGAAGGAGTGCGCCGCATTCGGCGCTTTCGAGGTATTCTCTGACGAGGCTGCCCAGATCCACGGTCTCCTCAATCTTTACCCCCCGCCGCGCCAGAGTCAGGAGATCCCGGACGATTGCCGCGGCTTTCCGGCCTGCTGTCTGCATAATTTCCAGAGGTTTACGCATATCCGAGTCGGCAGGAAGCTCGGCAAGAAGGAGATCGGGATAGCTGACGATTCCTGAAAGGATATTGTTCAGATCATGGGCAACACCACCGGCAAGGATACCAACCGCCTCCATTTTCTGGGCCTGCTGGAGGCTGTGCTGCATTTTCTGTTTTTCCTCCTCGGCCTTTTTCAGCTCGGTGATGTCGGTGGCAATGGTCAGTTTAGCAAGAGCCGTATCGGGCCAGGACACGATCTTCTCACGGTTCAAAAACCACCTGCCGGTCACCGGATTCAACGATTCCCAGGCAATCACCTGATCAGAGGCGGCCAGTGGCGCAAGAAGCTGAGGGATTACGCACTCTTCACAGGGTGCATCCTTGCCCCTCATAGTCTTGTAGCAGCGCTGCCCCTCAAAGGCTGTGGGGAAATTCTCTTTCACTTTCTTGTTGACATAGAGAATCTCATAGGTCGACATATCCGTGACATTTATAAAGGCATCGAGGCCATCAAGGACTGCAGAAAACCGTTCATGTACCTCCCGCAAGTGTTCGTTTGCCGTAGACAGATCCGCGATCTTTTGCCGGACCCGATCTTCAAGCTCTGCATTCAGTGTGGCAAGTTCTCTCGTCAGGAACAGGTTGTCAAGACGCCCGACAGTCATAGTAACGACCTGATCGAGGAGAAAGAGCATGGACGCCAACCGGTTTTTGCTCCCTGCCCGGTCGAAAAAGAGAAACAGGCTGTCGCTGAAAAAATGGCAGTTGAACGGCATGATCAGTACGGACGAGGGGGTGAACACCTCAGCGGAGAGGGTGGTCGATATGCCATTCACCGAGCGCGCTACAGAGGGACCCTGCCGAAGTTCCCTGCCCACATCCGGCCCTAAGGTGATCGGATAACCGACCGAATCGTCATCCGAGAAGGCTGCATAGGAGCATATCCTTTCCAGATTGCCGTCGACAAGCCTGCCGCAGGTCACAAAGGGCAGATCCTTGAGAATGGAGATCCTCTCCAGCACCTGCCCTATGACGTCAAGGGGGTCAGCCAGTCCCTGGATCGCCTCCGCCACCAGCCCCAGCAGCATGGCATCCTCGGCCCGTTCTGAAAGCTGGGCGTTTTCTTCTTCGAGGACCGCAATGGTTGCGCGCAGAACCTCTCTCTCTTTGCCGGGATCGTCCATCAGCCTCTCCGAAAAAAGCGGAGTATCTCCTGAGCGACCATCTCCGGTTCATCCTCCTGGATAAAGTGCCCACCTGTGGCGATTCGTGTCAGTTTGCTCCGAGGGATATCATGCTGCAGTTTCTCCGAAATGGCCGCGCTCAAGTAGACATCGGCATCGCCGCGCATGATATGCGTTGGGGTTGCAAGACGACAGAGATCGCCTTCAATTTCGACAAGATGGCGGTTATTGAGGCAGTCGGCAAAATGGAGAAAGGCCCGGCGGCCCGCGCGGGTCTTCATCGGTTTCCAGAAAAAATCCATCAGCTCAGCAGTCAGCCGCTCCTTATGGTAGAGGCCTCTGCGCACCACCAGGCGAAAAGCGCCGATATCAAGGGTCGTCATGGCAAGTTGGCGGATGATCGGGGTGCGCATCGCGATGATCGGCTGCACCGGCCAGAAATCATGACCGACGGAGTTGATCAGGGTCAGATCGTAGAGCAACTCCGGATACTGCACGGCAAGCATTTGGCCGATACCACCGCCGATGTCGTGACCGACAAAGTGCAGAGGCCCCAAATTCAACTTGTTGACAAATGCCTGCAGGATGGCGGCGTGCCGGGGCAGGGAATACGGGACATCAAGGGGTTTGTCGGAATCGCCGCAACCGAGCAGGTCGACACAGATCACCCGGTAGCTGTCGCTCAGGAGCGGCACGATATTGCGCCAGATGAAGGAATAGGTGGTGATCCCGTGCACCAGCAGGATCGTCTCACCTGCTCCTGCAGTGTGATATGCAATCTTGCAGCCGTCCACAGTGCACGTCAATACCGTCTCTGCCATCGCTTACATCCTTGAAAAAGAGGGCCGGAGCAAAAACAAGGCTAGCCGGTGGTAGGTCATCATCCTGACAGAAAATTACACTCCTGCCAAAAGAAGGTGTTAAAAAATGCTATCAGTCTCTCAGCCAAACAGCAATGGGAAAAAGTGGGCATCCTGGAGACTTAAAACCGGTGGCAACAGAAAACTCGCACAGACATACCCGCCAGAAACAGCCCATGCCTGTCACCTCTCAGACTGAGCATTTGCCGGCAGAAAGTTGATAAAGGTCTCGGCCGCAATGAAAAGCGGCAGGTTCTTCTTCGGCAGGACGATGCCCACTTTTCTGGCCGGTATCGCAGGACTCACCGGCTGCAGCTGCAGCATATCAGGGCTATACCCCCTGAAACCGGCAAGAAAAATCCTCATCGTATTTCTGTTGTCATTACTCCATTGGTGCGATAGTATGGCAAGAAAGTACGTATTTCTATGACATGCACATGCCAGCATGGGAAAGAAAGCAAAACAGTAGTTGATTCAGCAGGGATAATTAGCAGTATCCGCATGCTGCCGCAGAGGCACAATTTGGGTCAATTTTTCCCAAAAAGCCGCTGCAGCATATTTAACGTTATGTGAAAGGAAAAATAGAATGACAACTCCATGGTGGGTTTCTCTTATAATTGCTATATGTTCTGGATTGTTGTCAGGCTGCATTAGCCCTTTTATCGTTGGTTGGTTAAGCAAGAGACAGAAAAGATTTGATTTGAAATACAATGCATTTAACGAAGCACTAAATGCTATCTTAAAATGGGAAGCTGATATTTATGATATAAAACTTCAAAATAAAAAAGAATCTCACGATGGTATTTCTCCGCTAATAAACATCAGACCTGAAACACGCCAGGCACTAGAAAATGCAAAAAATCTTATTAAAAGCTGGTTCTCGGAAGAATCAAATATTGCTCTGGATGCAGTCTTACGATCAAGTATCTCCTTAAAGAAAGTTCCCAATTTAGACCATGAGGATTTGAAAAATAAGTTCATTTTGTCCACCACGAAAGAATTAAAAATCAAATAATAACAGCGTATAACCACCGGCTCCGCTCGGACCCCGCAAACAGCGCGGGTCCGGTGAGCCGGAACGTTATGTCCGCAAAATCAAAACTTGACTTTACGTTCGTAAACACGTACGTTATCAAGAGGAGGTATTGCCATGAATATACTCAACGCAACCGAAGCACGAGCAAAGCTTTACAGCCTAATTGACGAGGCTGCGTCATCTCATCAACCAATCGTTATTACAGGTAAAAGATCTAATGCTGTGCTGGTATCAGAAGAAGACTGGAATGCTATATCTGAAACTCTTTACCTGCTCTCTGTTCCAGGCATGAGGGAATCCATCAAGGAAGGCATGACTCAGGCTATATCTGATTGCACAAAGGAGCTTGATTGGTGAGTTGGGAAGTGGTGTTTACAAAGCAAGCTCAAAAGGATGCAAACAAACTTGCACGTTCCGGTTTAAAGTCCATAGCCCAGAAGTTAATTGCAGTTCTCAAAGAAAACCCATTCCAAAATCCCCCTCCGTACGAGAAACCTGTGGGAGATCTATCGGGAGCCTATTCCCGAAGAATCAACATACAACATAGACTTGTCTATCAAGTGTATGAGAAGGAACGAATTATTAAGATACTAAGGCTTTGGACTCATTATGAATAAACGTGACATAACACTAAGTTCCACCGGACCGGCGTGATCTCCGGCCGGTAAACATATCGTTAACCTTTTGAATCCACAATTATTCTCTGCACTCCTGCAAATACTGCCTCTCCAACCTCCACCCTCCCCCGCTCATCACCAAGCAAGCACTGGTTGATTTCCAGTTCAATTCCAAGATAGGCGTCCTTGTTGAAGTGGCGGCGCAGGAGGGTAGTAAGGCCGTCGGAGGTCCCTCGGTAGGGATGGTTCATCCGGATTTTCAACTGCGGCTGAATCTCGTGCAGCGCCCCGGCCAGTCGTCGGGCCAGATCCTTTTCCCGATTCCGCTGCGGATCATAGAGGATGCCGATGTCGTTCGGTCGAGCCACCCCGTTCAGCACCGGGGTGAAGGAATGAAGGGCGAGGTGCAGGACCTCGTCGTGCCGGGCAAGGGTCCGCTCAGCGGCCTGCAGAACATCGCGGCGAAAGGGTGCATACCAATCGGCGACGATCCGTTCTTTCTCCTTACGGGGGAGATGTTGCGAAAAAGAGGAGAAGAGCCGGGGATGGTGAAGGGAGCGGTTGAGGTCGATCAAGAGGCGACTGCATTCTCCATAGAAGGCGGCTTCGGCCAGTCCTTCCAGGTGCCGGCAAACCTCGGAGGCGCCGATATCGTAGCCTTGGTGTGTCTCCAGGATATGGCGGGCCCCGGCGAAGAGCTCAGTATATTCATCGGGAACGGTGGCCACAGCATGTTCGCAGCTGAGGATCAGCTTCATGGCAGAAAGAGCCTGTTCTCCTTGAGCGAATCCGCCAGCCGCAAGTACGTTTCGCGCAGATTCTCGCGGCGGTAATCGCCCTGCAGCCCCCGCAAGATACGGGAAGAGAGACAACCCTCCCGGAGGATCAGCGCCAGGGTCTCCCGAGTCCCGGTATCAAGCGTCCCACTGCATCTCGCAAAGAGAGACTGCCAGATCTCGAAGACCGGCATGGTCTCCCCCGGCAGCCCGAACAGCCGCATATAACTGGGATCTGCCACCACCGTCTCGCCGCCGGTCTGGATGACCCGCAGAAAAAGATCCCGCAGCATCTCGGTATCGACCTGACCCTGCAGGGCACAATCCGACCGGTTCGCCGCCGTCAACTCCCGCAGGGTCTCGATGATCAAGCGGGCAATACTGCAATCGGCCAGCGGACATTCCTGGATGTCGAGTGTCCTGATCTCAATGGCCCCCCGGTCGAAACGGGCGATGGCCCCGCGGGCATTGAGGAAATACTTGTCCATGATCCCCTGCGGATCAAAGGGACTGATGGCCGCCATGATCGGCGTAAAGATCCGCTCCTCGTATTCCGCCTCGCTGAAGACGGCCTCGGGGATCAGGCGGCCGGTGAGGGCCGGCAGCCGGTCCTGATTGTGTAGATAGACCTTGAGCCTTGAGTCGAGCCAGCCGGTCGGCCCGCCGTCGAGGATCGGCGAGCTGGCGGTCAGGGCCGGCAGCAGCGGCAGCAGCAGGCGGATGGCGGTATGCAGACGGGCAAACTCCGCATCACCTACAAACGGCAGGTTGAGATGAGTGCTCTGCAGGTTGGCCCAGCCATGGCCGCGGCAGTCGAAGATGGTGTTGTAGAGCTCGTAGATCTCGTGCGCATCGTGCGGCCAGAGGACCATCTCCCGCAGCGGGTCCATCCATGGATGGGCCGCGCCGGGCAGCAGCATGGCGTTATGACGGCCGAGAATCCTGTTGATCACCTCGATATTGCTGTGAAAATCATGCGAGGCCTGGCACAGGTCGGGGGTCGGCCCATTGGTCTTGACCTCGATAACATGGGCCGTCAGTTCGTTTGACCAGGCTATCGGGCCGTTATCCACATCCGAGACCTGGGTACCATTGAAATCGCGGAACAGAGAATCGGCAATCGGCCGGATATCGAGGGTCTCCCGATCCACCACCATATATTCGAGTTCCACACCAAACCCCTCAAACAGATGCAGGGCCGGCCCGCTCATATCCCCCCCCCCCCGGTGCGTTCGGCAATCCGTTTGAGGAAGGCGGCGATGACCTTTTTGTAGACGATATCCCCTTCCCCCAGATCCTCGACGCCCTCGTCCATATTAGGATTTTCGTTGATCTCGATGACGATCGGCCGGCAATCGACGAACTTGATATCGATACCGTACAGGCCACGGCCGATGGTCTTCACCGACTTCATGGCAATCTTCAAAACGTCCTGCGGCACATCGGCCAGACGGGCACTCTCGAAGCCGCCGCCGATTTCGTTCTTCTTCTTGGCCTCCCAGTTGTAGATCTGCCAGTGATCCTTGGCCATCAGGTATTTGCAGGCGAAGAGCGGCTCGCCGTCGAGGATGCCGATCCGCCAGTCAAACTTGGTGAAACAGTATTCCTGGGCGATGAGCAGCTCGGATTTTTTCAGCATGGTCTCGATAATTTCCGCAAGCTCTTCTCTAGTCCCGGCCTTTTTCACCCCGAAGGAAAAGGTCGAATCGGGGAGTTTCAGGACACAGGGCAGATTAAGGGTTGACTCGACCAGATGCCGGTTTCGCCGGTGTACGATCATGGTCTTCGGCGTGGCGATACCGGCCGACTGCAGCAGTTCGGCGAGATAGACCTTGTTGTTGATCTTGAGGATCGATTCGGGATAATCGAGCAGGGCAATGCCCTCGTGCTGGGCGTGGTGGGCGAACTGGTAGGTTTCGTTATTGACATGGGTATTCTGGCGGATAAAGAGGGCATCGTACATCAAGAGTCGGCTGTAGTCCTTGACCGAGATCACGTCCACCTCGAAACCGGCCTTTTCGCCGTAGTGCACAAATTTCTGGATGGCCTTTTTGTCGGACGGCGGAGCCGGATCATCCTCCTTGTAGAGGATTGCCAGGGCATAACGGCCGATATGCTTCGCTTTTTTTTCCGAATCGTAGCGCTTGCGGGAGAAATATTCCTCGGCCCGCTGCAGGACGAAGGGGAAATGGCCCTCAGGGATGTCCTTTGTCGAGATGGTCTTGATGCTCTGGATATACCAGCGGCTGCCACGGATAAACTTGACCCGCAGAAAGGGTACCCGGAACATCCGGTACAGGAGGTTGCTGAGGTCGTCATACTTCTCGGCCAGATTACAGCCGAAATAGACGCTGAGGGTGAACTCGCCCGAGCGCAGGTCTTTCAGCCGCCGCTGGATCAGCCCGTCGAAATCCTCGGACATCAGCTTGATCACAAAGGGTTTCTGCACATCGAGGATGTTTTTCACCGTCGGGATAGGTTTGTGGCCGCGCGCCTCGGCCAGCAAGGAGACGTAATAGCCCTTCGACTGATAACTGTAGGACTTGCTGAGATTAAAAACCCTGAGATTTTTGGTCTTGGCCCAATCGGGATTGGTCAGATACTCATAGGAGGAGATGATCGCCAGATTGGCCACCTTAATCTTCCAGGTGTCCGGATTATCGACAATTATTATTTTATTCATGTGAATTTCTCGTAGGTTGCACAATCAGCAGATTGGCATCGTAGGTCATGCTGCCGAGGTGGATGGCGTTGATCAGTCGCTGTACCGGCAGGGTGTAGTGTTGGGAATCACAGAGGGGGTTGCCGCTGTACGGATCGGCGATCTGCACCATATCGACGGCCGTGTAGTCGGTCAGCACCACAAAATGGCCAACCGGTTCCCCTGCGATATCGTCATAGTATGAACGTTTGCCCCGGCTGATCTCCCGCATTGAGTTATAGAGATAGGTGGCGCTGAGCCCGGTCAGGATGGGAATGGAGAGCTGCAGGGTGTTCTTCAGCAGCTCGGGGCTCAGCTGATCAAAGAGGATCCGGCCACCCTGCCGGAGAAAGCTGATATAGGCATGACTGGCCTGGAGAAAGCGCTTCTTTTTTTTAAGCTCCTGCTGCTGTTCGAGCTTATCGATCAGGGCCGGGGAATCAAGGCCTGCCCAGGTTGGATCGAACATCTTCAGGTTATAGGAATAGATAGTGGCCTCCATGCCGCGCTGCAGGGCGTCAATCCCGAGATAGACCGCGAGCGTGCCGCCGGCCTCAAGAGAGCTGATATCGGCGATGAGCCGGGCGAGCTCGACTTCGAGGTTATAGTAGCGATAGACGGCATGCAATGAAGTCGGGCCGCAGCTGTTGTCATCGGGTTGGGCAAGGATCGTCAGTTCCATTGGCATTTTCCTGGTGAAGGCCGGCGCCGCCATTGCTCAGGCTGAGAATCCGGTCCGGACACCGCTGCTCGGCAGCGGCGAAAGGGGCGTGTCTTCGCATTCTGCCAGAGAATAGAAGGACCAGTCAACATATTCCTCAGCGCCGGGCGGCCCCGGCCCCGGCATATCGGCCGGCCGTATATTCCCTTTGCGATCCCGGCTCAATAGGGGTACCCTGCACGCCTGACGATTTGAGGAGCCGTTACGAAATAACTTGTTAATCTTTCATAATTCGTTACGGCGGCCAGGGATGGCCTAGTGTCGCACGCTCCATGGATGGATGAAGAGCGACCGGCTCCTTATGCCGTTTCCGGCATTTCTCTGACCCAGTTATTCTTTAACAACGGCTTACACTTTTTTTATAAAATACGGAACACCATGCAAAACATCCTCTTTGACCTCGACGGCACCCTCACCGATTCGAGCCTCGGCATCACCCGCTGCGTCCAGTACGCCCTGGAAAAACTCGGCCGACCCGTGCCCGAGGCAAGTGATCTCCTCTTCTGCATCGGACCGCCACTCATCGAGAGTTTTGCCTCTCTCCTGCCGGGCGAACCGCCGAGCCTGGCCAGAGAGGCCGTCGGTCTTTACCGCGCGCGCTATGACCGGCAAGGGAAATTCGAGAATCAGGTCTATGATGATATCCCGGAGACCCTGACGGATCTCCGGGACCAGGGCTGCTCACTCTTTGTCGCCACGGCAAAGCCGGAGATCTTCGCCCGACAGATCCTCGACCATTTCGGGCTCTCAGTTTTTTTCGACGGCATCTACGGCAGTCGGCTCGACGGTGGCCTCGGCGACAAGGGTGAACTGATCGGCTATATCCTGCAGGAGGAAGGGCTGGCGAGGGCTGAAACCCTGATGGTCGGCGACCGCAAACACGATATGATCGGGGCCAGGACCTGCGCTATCGCCGGGATCGGCGTCACCTACGGCTATGGCTCAAGGGCCGAACTGACCGAGGCCGGGGCGGACTATCTGATCCATGCGCCTCTGGCCATCCCGGAACTGCTGTCTCGGTTGCGCCAGGAAACAGTTGAGGGCCGATGATCTCAAGCTTTGCACCGGTGGCCGCACAAGATGCCCGCATCCTGATCCTCGGCAGCATCCCCGGCCGGGAATCACTCAGACAGCAGCAATACTACGCCCACCCCCGCAACGCCTTCTGGCGGATCATGGCGGAACTCTTCGCTGCCGGCCCCGACCTGTCCTATTCCGAAAGGCTGGCCTTGCTGACGAAAAACCGGATCGCCCTCTGGGATGTCATAGAGGCTTGCTCGCGACCATCGAGCCTTGACAGCGATATTGAGGAAGCCACGATCCGGGTCAATGACTTCTGCAACTTTCTTGCCGCGCACCGGCAGATTGACATGATCTGCTTCAATGGCGGCAAGGCCTGGAAGACCTTCAACCGTCACATCCTACCCCATCTTGCTACCACCAGCCGCCCCCTGCGCTTCCACCCGCTACCCTCGACCAGCCCGGCCAACGCCGGCTGCAGTTACAGCCAAAAACTGGCGGCCTGGCAGGCCGTTCTTGGCCCCCGGACAACCTAAAACGCCTCAGTACAAAGGGGGCTCCGTTCCCCCCTTGCCTCTCTCTTCACTGTCTTGTTGTGCCGCACTGGCCAGAAACCCTGCCAGGGCCAGGGCAAACGGTGTCGCCTGACATCTTGCCGCCTGCTGAGCCAGATCCCTGGCCCGGTCGGGATGTCCTGCGCCAAGGGCCTTAACGGCTTGGCGACAGAGGACATCGGATTGGGATTCGAGGGCCAGGAGCGGGCCGAGATCCACCCCGCAGCGTGAGCAGAGGCGGTCTCCTTTGCAGCGGGCATTGCACAGCGGACAACGTTCCATGGCCTATGACTCCAGATAAAAGATGATCTCGGACAATTCATCAAGGCGAGTCTGGAGTTCATCCTCGTCGCCGGCGGATATGGCCACAGTGATCGCCTCTATCAGATCAATCATATCCTCCCGGTCGTCCTCGCTTGCCGTATCAAAGAGTCCGCGGGCCTTATCAATCACCGCGCCGGCCTGCACCTTTTTACTGATGCTGGTGGCAGACTGATTTTCGCTAGAAACCTCAGCTGGTGTGTCATCATCGTTATCGAACAGGCGGGCCACCTTCTGCCTGGCGGCCTGCAGCGATTCGGCGCTGTACGAAGACAGGGCGTTGGCGATGGTGATGGATTTTTCCAGCCCCGTGGCCTTTTCCCTGGCGCTCACCTGCAGGAGACCATTGGTGTCGAGCGAAAAGGTGGCGATGATCTCGCTGCCGGCCCGCCGTTTCTGCAGGCCCTTGACCAAGAAATTGCCCACCTCGATATTTTCCGTGGCATCCCGGGCCTCGCCCTGGTAGACCGTGATATCCACGGCCTCCTGCTGATCTGAGGCCGTATAGAAGACCTCGCTCCGGGTGACCGGCACCGGCGAATTTTTCTTGATTAGCGGCACAAACATATTCAGGGTCATTTCTCCGTCGATTTCGCCGATCGCACTGGTGCCGAAGGTGTACGGGGTTACATCGACCAGGATCGCCCGGACCTCTTCGCCTGCGATCATGGCCGCCTGCAAGGCCGCACCGCTGGCCACGCAGAGATCGGGATCGACTTCAAAACGGGGCGGCATGCCGAACTCTTCTTCCAGCCGCTGCTGCACAATCGCCGTGCGGGTGGAACCGCCCACCAGCAGGATTTCATCAATATCCGAGACGGTCAGACCGGCATCCTTTAAGACCAGGTGTACGGCATCGAAGGTCTCATCGAGCAGAGGGGCGATCATATCCTCATAGTCGTGCCGGGCCAGTTCCATACTGAGATGAAAGGGAATGCCGTCTTTTTCGAGCAGATACTCCTCCTCGATCAGGGCAAACGGATGGGCGGAGAGATGTTTTTTGGCATTTTCAGCGGCCCGGTGGATCCTGGCCCGAGCCTGCCGGGAAATATCGGTCATTCCTTTTTCCTTCTCCAAATACTCGACAATCATCTGCTCGATGATGGCATCAAAATCATCACCGCCCAGGAGGTTGTTGCCGTGACTGGCGATGACCTCAATCACTCCGTCTTCCAACTGGACCACCGAGACATCGAAGGTGCCGCCGCCCAGATCGTAGACCAGGACCTTTTTGCTGCCCTTATGGCTGCTCTCGTACACCAGGGTGGCGGCCGTCGGCTCGTTGATCATCTTCACCACCTCCAGACCGGCGATTTCTCCGGCCTCTCTGGTGGCCTGGCGTTGGGTGTCGGAAAAAAAGGCCGGGACCGTGATGACCGCCTTGCTGATAGGCGAGCCGATATATTCCTGGGCGATGTGTTTGAGCTGTCTGAGAATCATCGCCGAGATCTCCTGCGGGCTGTAGGACTTGTCGCCGAGGGCAATCGGGGCGGTTTGGCCCATTAAGCGTTTGATGGACTTGATCGTCCGCTCGGGATAGAGCACATACTGGTTCATGGCCGCCGCGCCGACCAGGAGTCCGCCCTTGTCGTCCAGACCGACATAGGAGGGCAGCATCTTGCCATCCGGTCCCGCGATAATGGTCACCTTGCCGTCCTCATAGAGGGCGACCTCCGAGTTCGTGGTGCCGAGATCGATACCAAGAATTATTTCTTTCATGGGGCTTACTCCGTTATTTTATTGACGGTCACTTCAGCCGGGCGCTGGGGCCTGCCGCTGCGGAAAAAGCCCTTCCGGCTCTCGTGCAGGACCAGACCGTTTGCCAGTGCCGGATGTGTTTCAAAATGTACGGCCTTCATGGTGGTCGGATCAAAGATCCGCTCCTCGGTCTCCACCGGTGTTACATCGCACAACTCGAGGAGATTGACCACACGCCCGAGAACCATCCGCTGCCCTTGCCGGTGGGCCGCGAGCCATCGTTCATCCCGGTCGTGCCGGAAGCGTGACCAGAATGTTTTCTTGGGCTGCGGCCTCAGTTCAAGGCCGGCCGCCAGACGGTCATAGATATCGATCAGACCGAAGATGAGAGGGGTAAGGGCCGCTTGGGTCCGCGCTTTTTCCTGCTCCTGCATCTGCTGAAATATCCCCGTCATATCCCGATTGGCATTGTCCAGGGTGGAAAAAGCGGCGCGAAAATCATCGAGGGCGGCTTTTAACTGGCGCGATTCCCGGCCCACTTCATTTTTCAGGCCGCCGAGTTCGCTAAAAAGGGCGTAGAGGTCGACGGTATCGATTAATTCTTCAGGGTCATACGATGTGTCAAGGTAGGCCCGAAAACGGGCGACCAGTTCATCTTTTTGATATTCATCCATGATTATAAATATGTGTTAAAGCTTAAGCAGAGAGCAGAAGGAACGCAGATCGGCAGCCAGTGTCCTTTGCAGATCCTCGACAGATGGCCGTTTCTGTGCCGATTTCTTCTCAATAAATAAGGCGACGATATCGACAGGCTCGGGAAGTTTTCGGTAGAAAAGTTTGAAGGTCAGCCGATCTTTTTCCGAGGCAAGCTGCTCATAGGCCTGACGGATCTGTTTGAACTCCTCAGGAAAGCGTTCCGGAGGATAACAACGGACCTTGGCGAGATAGGCCTTTCTGACCCCGTCGTCATCGCTGTCTTCCGGGATATCAAGTATGGCGAATGGTGTTTTCATTTTTCATCGTCAAAGAGGTTGAGCTGTCTGGCCCGAGCAGGGGCAGGTGGCTTGTCTTTCGGTTTGTTCTTTTCCGGAAGTTGGCTCGGCAGGCGAAAGATTTCGTCAATTGTCGGGAATCTCCGACGGGAACGAGAAGAACCTGTCCTGTACAGCAGAGGTTGAAGCCGGTCGATCAGTTCATGCTGACCTTTTCGTTCCAGCTCGTCCAAAAGGTCGTAGAGACGATCCCGTTCCTGCCGACTGAGGGTTTTCTTGTTGGTTGCATAGCGACCGAGCAGCTCGTAGGCCATAAATTCCGGGACTCCCGGATAGATTTTCCGCAGGTGGGCCGCAAGCGGGAAGAGCACGGCATACTGCTCGATCTGATCCAGGGCGCGACAGAGAGAATGGCCTTCGTCCATGGTCCACGGTATGGGCACAACAGCCGGGAAGAAGTCTTTTAAGGCTGTACAGCAAGCATTCAGGGCCAGCCTGTTCTCGCCGGTAAAATTCAGGATCCAGTTGATCAGACGCAGACACCCTGCCCGGTCAAACTCCCCGGCCACCGCCTGACGCAACTCGTTATCAAAGCGTGTGCACAGATCCGCCGGCAGGGCAAAGAGCCGCGCCTCAACTGCTGTGAGCACACAGCCCGACAATGCCGGTCCATGGGCCTTTCTCCCGTCTTCAATGGCCTGATAGCCCTCTTCATTTTTTTGGAGAAGGCGTAACATGCCCAGGCAGAGCAGGTTGCGGCCCCGGAATCGCACAGCCCGCACCCTGGTATCGGCTGCCTTGAATTCATTTTCCGCGAGCTGCCATTTCTTCTGGTGCGCAAGTTTGCGCCCATGCTCGAGGCGGGCTTCGACCAGAAAGTTCATGGCGCAGGTGTTGATCGGATCGACCGCCAAAATGCGATCAGCCAGGGAGGCCGCCTTTTTAAAGGCTTTACGCCTGGCGGCGGCCTGCATTGCGGCAACAAGGATATCAATATTACCCGGTAGCTGGGTCAAGGCCTCGTTAATGACCTCGTCGTGTTGCCGATCGCCAAGAGATGTCCGGGCAAAGGCTGCCGCCTTGAGCCAAGTAGCAGCATCACCGGGATCGTGATCCAGGCTTTCCCGGTATTTCAGCAGAATATCTTCCGAAACAAAGGAGTAATCATCCCTCATCATCAACTCCGCCTGATAGCGGAGGACCAGGGCAATCTCAAGAGGAGTACCGGTACCGGCACGTTGGATTGCCTTCAGGTAGGCATCCCAGAAAAAGACCGAATCATAGAGTGCCCCGTCTTTTTCCGAGGCCAGGGCTAAGACGCGGTCCTGGGTCGTTTCCGGGAATTTTATTTGCCGGAGGGTCCGCTTCATGATGTGTATGCCGCAGTAGGGCAGCATCCGCAGGATCAGGGCAGTATAGACCGCAGGTGTAAAACAGCCCCGGTGTTTTTGGAGAAGGCCAAAAAGCTGGGCCGGATCGGCAGGTAGCTGCGACAATTCGACAAGCATCTGCACCTGTCGGACATTGAGGTCATATATCTCGCTTAAAAACGCCGCGCCATCCTGCGAGATGGCAGGCAGTTTTGCAAGAAAATCCGCCGGTGTCTCCAGGACCGCAAGATTCCTCTGGACCAGCCGGTAATACGGTGAAGAAGGATCGATCTTGGCCAATATTGCCCTGGCCTTGGCCGTATCCTGCGGCAGGGCGAGCAAGCCCAACAGCAGGCTGCGCAGATCCCGGTAGGGGGAGCGAAAAGGCAGTTTTTTCAGGGCCTCGTGCACACCCTCATCCTCGCCGGCACCGTAATACTGCAGCGCAGCCTGCGCCGCGGCGAAATGCCGGACCGCAAGAGATTGTTCCGGGAGATCGGCGGCTTGCAGACCGACACCAGCTAGGAGCAAGGCCCCGAACAGGGTTTCCGCGGCATGCTGCCCATCCCGATCCAACTCGGGCCGGCAGAGGGCATACAAACCGGCCGCTCCGCTATAGTCTCCAGCCTTGAGCAGGAGCGACATCCGCAGCTGGGCGACGCCCACGCCCCGGCAACGCTGCTCCAGGGTCTCAACCAGGGCCAGCGCCTCTTTGATCATGGATTTTTCGGCAAGCTGTTTGATTCTGCCGATATAGGCCTTGGCCAGCAGGAGCAGATGGTCGTCATTGGCCTCTCTCTTGATGAGTTCTTTGAGAGAGAGGAGGGCATCCTGATATTTCTGCTGCAGCAGATACTGTTCCCCCCCACTCTTCAGTTCTTCAGCGGAAAGGCTGGAGAGGGACTGGGCCTGGCTGTGCAGCGTATGCTTTCTGTTTTTTTTCGCCATGGGTTTTTCTCTTTACGAGTTGTGGGGATATTTGGTTTAGGCAAAAATACAATAGAACCTTCTCGCTTGCCAGAATCAAATAATCTTCATGCCAATAATCTGAGCCGCGGCTCACACAGATACGGAAAAAATATTGTACCTGTGGTAGATATCGGTGTTCATACGAAGTTGATCTTCTTCAGACCCTATCATGAAAAAATCAAGATTCCCTCTCATCACCCTCCTTGCCTGGCCAATGGCTTTGCTCCTCACCGCCTGTGCCCCGGTCGGGCCTGATTATCAGCCACCACGGCCTGACCTGCCCGCCCGTTGGAGTATGGAGCAGAAGTCACATGCCGCCGCACCGGTAGAAAGTAATGGTCGCTGGTGGCATCTTTTCAACGATCCCCTGTTGAGTGATCTGATATCCCGGGCGATCACGGCCAATCAGGATCTGCGCATCGCCGGCAGCCGGATCAAGGCGGCTCGGGCCAGGTACCGGATAACTGCGGCGGACTCGGCCCCATCCCTCGCCGCCTCGGCGGCTTATACCCATTCCCGGCGCAGTGAGAATACCGGCGCAACAGGCGGCAGCCAGGATCTAGAGAATACCGGCTCAACTGCCGGCAACCAGGATCTAGAGAATACCGGCTCAACTGCCGGCAACCGGGATCTCTACGAGGCCGGATTCGATGCCGACTGGGAGATCGACCTTTTCGGCGGGCAACGGCGGGCGATTGAGGCCGCTACCGCCACGTTCGCAGCCTCGCAAGAAAACCGCCGCGATGTCCTCATTACTCTGGAGGCCGAAGTCGCCCGCAACTATTTCGAACTGCGCGGCAGCCAGAGACAACTGGCCACGGCCAAAGACAACCTGGCCGCCCAGGCCATGACGCTTGCCACCGTCCAGGGCCGCTTCCGGCTCGGCCTGGTATCCCGACTTGAGGTGGTCCAGGCCCAAACCCAGAAATCTCTGCTGGCCGCCCTGCTTCCGGCCCTGGAAAAGAAAATCGCCCAGAGCACGAGCCAGCTGGCCCTGCTCCTCAACCTGCAGACGGCCAGTCTGGCCTCGCGACTGGCCCAACCGGCAGTTTCTCCTGAGTTTCCGCAGTCACTGCCGGCAGGGCTGCCCTCTGATCTTCTGCGCCGCCGCCCGGATATCCGCCGGGCCGAACGCCAGCTTGCCGCCGCAAGCGCTGAAATCGGTGTGGCAACCGCCGATCTTTTTCCCCGCTTTTCACTGACGGCCCTGGCCGGCCTGCAGAGCAGCAGCCTCTCCGACCTGGTCAGCTCCGGCAGCCGTTTCTGGTCGCTCGGTCCTTCTCTCAGTCTGCCTCTCTTCAATCGCGAAAAACTGCAGGCGGCCGTTGAAATCACTGAGGCGCAGCAGGAGGAGATGCTGGCCGGCTATGAGAAGGCAGTCCTCGCCGCCCTCATCGAGACGGAAAACACCCTCATTCTGTTTTCGCGTGAGCAGGAAACCCGCAGCAGTTTAGCCGAAGCGGTGAAGACGGGCCGGCAGGCCGTGACGCTGAGCGAAGGGCTCTACAAGAGCGGGCTCACTGATCTGACCGATGTCCTTACCAGCCAGCGCACCCAGTACCAGGCCGAGGATCAGCTCATCGGCAGCGAGCAACAGCTCGCCCTGTATACAATAGCCCTGTACAAGGCCCTGGGCGGAGGCTGGGAGATTGCCGAGCAGGCAGCTTCCGGCCTGAGCCCTGCCGACCGTCAGACCCATCAAAAACCCAGCAAATAAAGACAATACAATGATACTTTCAGCACCGGACCAACTCTCCAGCCCTGCAACTGTGCCTGTTACCCTGTCCGGCGACACCCTTTTCAGGCTAGCCGTCTGCCTGCTTTTGGCCCTGACTCTCGCCCTTGCCGGTTGTTCGAGTGACCAGCCGGGAAAAGGGCAGAAGGGCGGATCGGGCAAAAACACTGCGATAATGGTGACGACCGCCCTCTGCCGCACCCAGGATGTCCCGGTCATCATCGAGGCCACAGGCCGTGTCGAGGCCTCCGCTACGGTCGGGATCAGGTCGCAGATCAACGGAACGCTTGAAACCATTCATTTCACGGAAGGGCAGGAGGTGCAGAAAGGTGACCTCCTCTTTAGCATCGACCGCCGTCCCTCTCTCGCCCAAATCAAGGCGAAAGAGGCCCTGCTGGCCAAAAACCGGGCCGAACTGGCAAATGCCAGAAAAGAGCATGATCGATACCTCCCCGCAGCCAAGAGTGGCTATGTCTCCCAGGAGCAGGCCGATCTGGCTACAACCAAAGTGGCAAGCCTTGCCGCCACCGTCCAGGCCGATGAGGCGGCCCTTGACAGTGCCCGTCTCGACCTGCAATTCTGCTCGCTGACTGCGCCGTTTTCCGGCCTTGCCGGTGAGATCCAGGCCGATGCAGGCAACCTGATCCAGGCCAATGCCAGCACCCCTCTCGTCACTATCAACCGGATCTCGCCAATCACCGTCGCCTTCGATGTTTCGGGCAAAGCGCTGAGTGAAGTTCAACGCTATCAGACGAAAAAGGCCCTCGAGGTACAGGTCGAACTGCCCGGCAATGATGGCGGGACGGCCAGCGGCGCCCTCACCTTTGTCGATAACAGTATTGATCCGGCCACCGACACCATCCGCCTGAAGGCTGATTTCGCCAACACCGGCAAGGAACTCTGGCCCGGCCAGCTCGTACCGGTCTCCCTCAGGCTCACCACCAGAGAGGCCGCCATGGTCATACCCAGTCAGGCCGTGCAGACCGGGCCGGAGGGGACCTATGTCTACATCGTGCGCCGGGATTCGACCGTCGAATACCGCCAGGTCGTGCCCGGCACGAAAAGCGGCGGCGAAACGGTCATTGAAGAGGGACTTAAGCCTGGCGAACGGGTGGTGACGGATGGTCATCTGCAGCTCGTCAACGGCGGCAGGGTCGAGGAACGGACCGATCAGCCCGCAGAGCAAAAGGCCAAAGGCCGGAAAGGAGTCACCCCATGACCGGCGGCATATCGGATCTCTGTATCAAAAGACCGGTCATGACAGTACTGGTGATGTTCAGCATTCTGTTGGCCGGACTCACCGGTTATAGTCTCCTGCCGGTGGCCGATCTGCCCAATGTCGATTTTCCGACCATCTCGGTCACCGCCACCCTGCCCGGAGCCAGCCCCGACACCATGGCCTCGACTGTGGCAACCTTTCTTGAGAAAGAATTCTCATCGATTGCCGGCATCGACTCGATGAACTCGGTCAGCTCGACGGGCCGAACCCAGGTGACCGTGCAGTTTTCCCTCGATCGCGATATCGATGCGGCCGCCCAGGACATCCAGTCCGCCATCGCCCGCACCCTGCCCCGTCTGCCCGATGACATGCCTTCGCCGCCCTCCTTTCGCAAGATCAACCCGGCCGGCATCCCGTTTTTATTCATCGCCCTGAGCAGCCCATCCGTGTCGATGTCCGTCCTCGACCAGTTCGCCCAGACCATGAGCGAGCGCATCTCAATGCAGAGCGGTGTGGCCCAGGTCCAGCTCCGGGGCACGAAGAAATACGCGGTGCGGGTGCAGCTCGATCCAACCGCTTTGCAGGCCTTCAATCTCGACAGCGACCAGGTGGCCGAGGCCATCAATCTCCAGAACGTCAATATCCCGATGGGCCAGCTGAGTGGGCCGCACCGTTCCGTGACGCTGAAGGCCGACGGCCAGATCTCGACCGCCGCAGAGTATAGACAGATCATCGTGGCCATGCGCCTCGGTCGGCCGATACGACTGTCCCAGGTGGCCACGGTCATCGACGGTATCGAAGTCGAAGAGGACGGGGCCTGGATGTACAACGCCAAAGACCGCTCCCATGCGATCATTATGGCCATCCAGAAACAGCCCGGCAGCAATACCCTCGAGGTGGCAAAACGGGTGAGAGAGCTGTTCCCGGCCTTTGAGGACGGCCTGCCGGAGGCAGTGAAGATGACCGTCATGCGCGATGCCAGCAAATCGATCAAGGCCTCGGTGGACGATGTCCAGTTCACCCTTCTTCTGACCCTGGCCCTGGTGGTGCTGGTGATCTTTTTCTTCATCCGCAATCTCTCGGCCACCGCCATTCCCAGCCTCTCTCTGCCGATGTCGATCTTCGGCACCTTTGCCGTCATGTATCTGCTGGATTACAGCATCAATACCATCTCGCTGATGGCCCTGACCCTGTCGGTCGGATTCGTCGTCGACGATTCCATCGTCATGCTGGAAAATATCGTCAGGCACCTGGAGATGGGCAAGAGTCGCATGCAGGCCGCCCTCGACGGGGCGCGCGAGGTCGGTTTCACCATCGTCTCAATGACCCTGTCACTCGCCGCCATCTTTATCCCGCTGCTCTTTCTCGGCGGCATTCTCGGCCGGCTGTTCCGCGAATTCTCGGTGACCATCGGGGTCTCGGTCCTGGTCAGCTGCCTGATCAGCCTCACCCTGACCCCGATGCTCGGCAGCCGCTTTCTCCGCGAGCAGCAACACGTCAAGCACGGCCGATTCTTTCAGGCCACGGAGAGACAGTACCAATGGTTTCTCGGTCTCTACGAACGCAGCCTGCGGGTCGTCCTGCGCTACAAGTTTCTCACGCTGATGCTCTCTGTTGTGGTGCTGATCGCCACGGTCTATCTCTTCAAGGTTGTGCCCAAAGGTTTTATCCCCTCGGAAGACCGAGACTTCATCAGTGTTTCGACCGAAACAGCCCAGGATATCTCCTGGGAGTCACTCGTTCTGCACATGACACAGCTGGCCGAAATCGTCCGCCGGGATGCCAATGTCGAGCGTTTCATGATGAACGTCGATACGAGCGGAACGATGATCATCACCCTCAAACCGCGATCAGAAAGAAAACTGAGCGCCGATGGGGTGATCGACGCCCTGCGGCCCAAACTCAACTCCGTGCCCGGCATCAGGGCCATGCTGGTCAATCCGCCGCCTATCAATATCGGCGGTCGCCGGGCCCGCAGCCTCTACCAGTTGACCCTGCAGGCTACCGATACCGTGCAGCTCTACGAGGCGGCAGGCACGCTGGAACGACAGATGCAGCAGATCCCGAGCCTGACCGACGTCTCTAGCGATCTGCAGCTCAAGAACTCAGAAATGCAGATGGCCATCGACCGCGAACGGGCCCTGGCCCTTGGCGTCTCACCCCGCCAGATCGAGCGTACCCTCTTCAACTTCTACGGTGGCCGGACAGTCTCAACGATCTATGCCCCGAACGACCAGTATAACGTGATCATGGAGGTCCAGCCGCAGTACAAGTCCGATGCCGAATCCCTGGAAAGGCTCCATGTCCGTTCGAATCAGGGCGGACTGGTGCCTCTGACCTCCGTCGTCAGGCTGCAGCGAGGCATCGGGCCGCTGTCGATCAACCACTCAGGTCAACTGCCCTCGGTGACCCTGTCATTCAACGTCAAACCAGGTGTGTCCCTTGGTCAGGCGATCGCCACCCTGGAGAAATTGACCGACTCCCTGCCCGGAGCCATCCAGTCGACCTTCCAGGGCAGCGCCCAACAATTCCAGGCCTCGCAGGCCTCGATGGGCTGGCTGCTGGCCTTGTCGATTATCGTCATCTATATCGTCCTCGGCATCCTCTACGAGAGCTTCATCCATCCCCTCACCATCCTCACCGCCCTGCCGTTTGCCGGCTTCGGGGCAGTGCTGACCCTGCTCCTGTTCAAGACCGAGCTGACGATCTACGCCTTTGTCGGCATCATCATGCTCGTCGGTCTGGTGAAAAAGAACGGCATCATGATGATCGACTTTGCCATCGCCGCCCGCGAAAAGGAGGGCAAGAACGCCGAGGAGGCAATTTTCCAGGCCTGCATCATCCGCTTTAGACCGATAATGATGACCACCATGGCGGCCCTGATGGCCGGCCTGCCGATCGCCATGGGTCTTGGAGCCGGGGGTGAATCACGCCAGCCCCTGGGCCTGGCCGTGGTCGGCGGCCTGCTCTTCTCCCAATCCTTGACCCTCTATGTCACCCCGGTTTTTTACATCTATCTGGATAGGCTGCAGGAGCGGTTCCGGCGAACGAACAGGGTTTGAGACCCCTCGATGACCTTGCTGCCGTTTTTTTCATCCCCGGATCTGAGGATGGCGGGCAAGACAAAGTTCTCTCCACCCCGCACCCGGGAGAATGCTGTACCCATGTCTCTCTTTCTTTCCCGGGAAAGTGATTGATCTCCGCCAGCATCCTTGCTAGGATAATGCTGTCTTTCGACCATTGCAATCCGGTGCTCTTGCCCCTCCCGTAAATGTACCTTCTCGCCCCGAGACTTCAGAAAAACCGCCTGCCATGAAAGTTGGAACATATTTGTTCACCTGCCGTTTTGAGTCAGAGGCCTTTCTCCCTGCCTTCAAAGGATCCACCCTGCGAGGCGGCTTCGGCCACGCCCTGAAGCAGACGATCTGTGCCCTCAGGCAGCAGGAATGCCAGACCTGCATGCTTGCCGCCAGTTGTGGCTACGCCTTTCTCTTCGAGGTCCAAGCCGGCAACAAGACCCGTCGACCGCATCCCTATGTTATAGAACCACCGCTGGAGGATTGGCGTTTTCGCGACAAGGGCGGATCTCTCGATTTCTCAATCGCCCTTTTCGGCAGGGCCAACGACTACCTGCCCCATATTGTCTATGCCATTCGGG
>JANOIV010000071.1:0-2644 GCA_031407875.1 Desulfobulbaceae bacterium
TCTCTGCACGTGAAGCTAACGGCGGAGTCGATATTCCGCCGAGCTCGAAACCGTATAAGCCTGGCGATTTAACCGCGCAAGGAAGCGCGAAGAGTCCTCAGCCCTTCGAGTATTGCGGCATCACAGTTGATCCATCGTCCAAAAATGCGCACTGGAAGGCGAATTATCCAATCGGGCTTAACCGTTTGCGAAAAACCAACCGAATTCATGTGGCTGCTAAAAGTTTTCAATACAGGCGCTACCACACTGATTACCCTTACACTTCGCGTAGTAACATCTGGACCGATACAGGAACCGGCAGCTTTACAGACGAGAAAGTGTATGTCGTTCAAACGCCCTCCAAGATGGTGGAACGCTGCCTCCTCATGACTACCGATCCCGGCGATCTCGTGCTCGACCCGACCTGCGGATCTGGCACCACCGCCTATGTGTCCGAACAATGGGGCCGCCGCTGGATCACCATTGACACCTCGCGGGTGGCGCTAGCCTTGGCCCGTGCCCGAATCATGGGAGCCCGTTATCCGTATTATTTCCTAGCCGACTCACCGGAGGGCCAAAAAAAGGAGGCCGAGGTCACCCGTAAAATTCCCTCCAGTCAGCCCACCCGCGGCAATATCGCCCATGGCTTTGTCTATGAGCGGGTGCCGCATATCACCCTCAAATCCATCGCCAATAACGCCGAGATCGATTTCATTTGGGAGAAATGGCAGGAGAAACTGGAGCCCTTGCGCGAGTCGCTGAACGCTGCGCTCACGAAGATCTGGCAGGAGTGGGAAATTCCGCGCGAGGCTGAAGACAAGTGGCCGGAGCCAGCCAAGAGTCTGTACGCCCAGTGGTGGCAGGCCCGCATCGCCCGGCAAAAGGAGATCGATGCCTCCATTGCCGCCAAGGCCGAGTTTGAATATCTCTATGACAAACCCTACGATGACAAAAAAAGGGTCCGGGTCGCCGGACCCTTCACCGTCGAAAGCATTTCACCCCACCGGGTTCTGGCTGTCGGCGCGGATGATGAACTGATCGATCCACTGGCGGAACCGGAAGTCGGTTATGGCGGCGAGCGGGATTTTGTGACGATGATCCTGGAAAACCTCAGGACCGCTGGTGTCCAACAGGCCCATAAGGAAGATAAGATCACCTTCACCGCCCTCGTTCCCTGGCCGGGCGATATGGTCTGCGCCGAAGGGCGCTATCTTGAGGGTGGCGACAGCTCCGGCAGCGAAAAACGCGCTGCTATCTTTATCGGTCCCGAATTCGGCACGGTTTCCCGCCCTGATCTCGTCTCCGCCGCCCGCGAGGCCGGCGATGCCGGTTTCGATATGCTGATCGCCTGCGCCTTCAACTACGCTGCCCACTCCTCTGAGTTCGATCATCTCGGCCGCATCCCCGTCCTCAAGGCTCGGATGAACGCCGACTTGCACATGGCAGACGACCTCAAGAACACCGGTAAGGGTAACCTTTTCGTCATCTTCGGCGAACCGGATATCGACATCATCGAGGCCGCAAACAATCAAATCCAGGTCAAAGTCAACGGCGTCGATGTCTTTCATCCCAATACCGGCGAAGTCCGCAGCGATGGCCCTGACGGCATCGCCTGCTGGTTCATCGACACCGACTACAACGAGGAGAGTTTTTTCGTCCGCCACGCCTACTTTCTCGGTGCCAATGACCCG
Source organism: Desulfobulbaceae bacterium (assembly GCA_031407875.1). Classification (GTDB taxonomy): domain Bacteria; phylum Desulfobacterota; class Desulfobulbia; order Desulfobulbales; family Desulfocapsaceae; genus Desulfoprunum. Next base: position 1,671 of record JANOIV010000071.1, read on the forward strand.
TATAAATCTCTCAAGACCACCCTTAAGGCAGAGATCAACGAAGACGCCTGGGCAACGCTCAACAGCGACACCTCCCGGCCTTTTGACAAGCCAACTACCGGACGCATTGCCGTGAAGGTGATAAATCATCTGGGAGATGAGGTCATGAAGGTTTTCAAGGTTTGAAATGCCGATTAGACTAAGGAAAGAAGACTTTTCTGTCTGGTTTAATAGAGATTTTTGGAAAGCATTTAAAAATCAGACTATCCCAATCAAAATCCCCCAAACAGCAAAAGAAAAGACTGATCTAATTGAAAAAGTCTATTTTGCTATACGGTCGGCACAATATGCCCCGAGTATCCCCGAAACTGAAATTGTAATCAACAAAGGACATGGAGTAGCCCGCACTGTTCCAGTTTTCTGTATCGAAGATTATTGCGTCTACTATTTTTGCATAAAAGAACTTGAAGATATTCTCTGTGGGAATCGCATTGAAAACACTTTCGGAGGCTGGAGGCTTGGTGGCAAGCTGCGAAAGCAAGAGCAGTTTGAAATTGAATGTGAATTGACCGATTACGGACGATATTCGTTCAATCCAAACGCGTGGGTCCAAGCTTTTGGGGAATTCAATTCCCTACTATTTTCCCAACTTGATCAAGGAAAATATTCCCACGTTCTTCAATTTGATCTCACAAATTTTTACGATTGCGTTAGACTTGACATTCTCGAACGCTGGATCAGGGAAGAAGCTGATAGCGATAAGGGATGGATCATTTCTCTCCTTTTTTATTTGCTAAATCAGTGGAATCGCCGCAACACTGGACTACATCCCCAAACAGTGGGCTTACCTCAAGACGCCCTCTCTGATTGTTCTCGGATTTTAGCCAATTATTACCTTCAAAAATATGACAAGTTTGCTACTGTCATATGTAATAATTGTAAGCGTCTAAAAAACCCCATCTTCCGCTGAGTCGAGAGATATGCTTCACTATGCC
>JANOIV010000075.1:0-6265 GCA_031407875.1 Desulfobulbaceae bacterium
CCGGTTTTGCCCAGGAGACAGTCGCCGCAGCCCTGACATCGCTCGGCCCAGACGCCCTGTCTCTCCGAGGCCCCCATGAACGAGGTATTCACGGCCGGGAAGACCGGTTTGCCCTTGAAGCGCCGGGCAATCTCCTGGACCCCGCAACCGCAGGCCATGGACATGATGGCATCGACTCCGTTTATCATCGGCACAAGTTCATCGATATATTCCGGATCGCACTGGCGCTCCAAAGTATGTTCGCGTATTTCGATGGTAGCACCGCTCTTGAGCAGGGCCATGTGCAGACCGGAGGCCAGAAGTCCGACCTCTTTGCGCCCGCCGGCCGCGCAGACCGTCACACATTCGTTGCAGCCGACCAGGAGAACGCGTTTGTAAGGTCTGACATATTCGATGAGTTCTTCCAAGGGTTTTCGTTCAGCAGTGATCATTGTGGTTCACTCTCCTCTCAAATTATACCGTCGGGGTACAGACGATCCTTTCTATCGGCTGATGGCCGCATGAATCGGGCTAGGGCCAAGCTTACGAATCTTCTCTGTTATCTCTGTGGCAACCTGGGCGAAACGGTAGCCCATGCCGGCCGACATCATGACCATCTCAAGCCGCTCTCTCTCAATACCGATCTCGTCCATATATTTCTGGACATGTTCGACGAGACGGGCGGCCTTGCTGTTGCCATTCTTGAAATGACAGTCACCTTCCATACAGCCCGCCACATAGACGCCGTCGGCCCCTTTTTCAAAGGCCTTGACGATATGCAGGGCGTCGACCTTACTCGAACAGGGGACCCTGATGATTTTGACGTTGGGGGGATAGGAAAGCCTCTGGCTCCCTGCCATGTCAGCAGCCGTATAGGCACAATAATGACAGCAGAAGGCCACTATGACCGGTTCGAAATTGTCCATTATACGATATTCCTTTCAAAAAGTTCTTCCAGTTTGGCGATGATCCTGTCGTCTTCAAACTGCATGAGCTGAATGGCCTTGGCCGGGCAAGCCGAGGCGCACATGCCGCAGCCATGGCACTTGGCCGGATCGATTTCCGAATAGCCGTCTGCATTGATAAAGGGGATGCCAAAGGGGCAGGACCGTACACAGATCAGGCAGGCCGCACAGATGTTCCGGTCAACCCTGGCTGCGGCGGCACCGAGGTTTATCGAGTCTTTGGCGAGCATGGTCCGGGCCCGCGAGGCCACGGCCAGGGCCTGGCCGACACTCTCTTTAATCGTCTTCGGACTATGGGCCGTGCCTGCCACGAAAAAGCCGGGGATCGGCAGATCCACCGGCCGCAGTTTGACGTGATCCTCGAGAAAATAACCGTCGCCGGTGCGGGGCAGTTTGAAGATCCTCGCCAGCTCGTCGTTGGAGTCCTCGTCTGCCACCAAGCCGGTGCTGAGACAGAGGCAATTGGCAGTGACGGTGATCTGGCAGCCGAGAATCGGATCGCTGAAAGTGACATCCACCATTTGGCCGGTTGCTGCAACTTTCGGTGGATTGTCAAGACTGTAGCGGCTGAAGATGACTCCCAGCTCACGGGCCTTCTGGTAATATTCCTCCTGGAATCCGTAGGTCCGCATATCCCGGTAGAGGACAAAGATACGGACATCAGGGTTGAGTTCGCGGATCCGCAGGGCATTTTTCACGGCATTCTGGCAGCAGATGCGTGAGCAATTGGGATTATCGGGGGTTCGTGATCCGACGCACTGGATCATCACCACATTGTCCCATGCCTTGACGGTTGCCGGCTGATCCTCGATGAGAACCTGCAGCTCCCGTTGGGTTGAAACCGCCTCGCATTCATCGAGCAGATACAGACTGGGACGATTCGGCAGGGCCCCGGTTGCCAGGATGGTGACCCCGTGTTCGATCTGCCGATAGAACATCTGCTTACCGGTCTGCATGCCGGTCTTGAACATGCCCGGCATACCGCCGTGGTCAACGATGATGGCCCGGGTGATGACCTGGATATTGGCGTGGGCCTCGGTTTTGGCAACGAGATCCTTGACGAAGGCCTGGATATCGCCCCCTTCGAGAGTCCTTCTGAGACCTGCAGCCAGGCCACCGAGACCGGCTGATTTTTCCGCCAGATATACTTTCAAACCCTGGTCGGCGAGCTGCAGGGCCGCAGTCATGCCGGTGATGCCGCCGCCGACAACCAGGACATTCTTGTTCATGGGCAGACTGTGATCGGCCAGCGGCTGCGCGCGAACCACGCTACCGACCGCCATTTTGATGAGATTTTTGGCCTTCTCCGTCGCCCCTTGGGGCCGGTTGGCATGAACCCAGGTCACCTGATCCCGGATATTGGCGACCTCGACGAGATACTTGTTCAGACCGGCCTTACGAATAACATCCTGAAACTTGGCCTCATGGGTCCGGGGTGAACAACCGCCTATCACCACCCGGTTGAGCCGCTCGGCCTTAATGGTCTCTTGGATCTGCTGCATGGATTCACGGCTGCAACCATGTCCTTTCAACTCAGCGACGGCGACATGGGGAAGGGTCCCGGCATACTCGGCCAGGGCGGCGGCATCGACCACACCACCGATATTCTCGCCGCAATCGCAAATAAAGACGCCGACTCTGGGTTCTTCACCAACAACCCCGGATTCCAGCGGCAGGGGTTCCTGCTCGCGCTCGACCTTCTCCACCGGCCCGAGATCGCTGCCGGCCATACAGGCCGCGGCACTTGCCTGGACCATGGTCTCCGGGATATCTTTCGGGCCCTGGATCACCCCGGCAACATAGATGCCCGGCACAGATGTGACCACCGGATTGAAACCCTCGGTTTTCGGAAAACTGCCGGCATTAAGCTCGAGTCCCATTTTCAAGGCAAGCTCTTTGACATCATCGGCGACCCGGAAGCCGGTGGACAAAACCACCATGTCGAATTCTTCGGTCAGGTTGCCGCCACCTTCTTCGGAGCTATAGGTAATGGTCAGATTCTCGGCCTCATGCTGCCGCAGGATGCTGTGTGGCCGGCTGCGGACGAAACGGACCCCGAACTCGTTCTTGGCACGGAGGTAATAGAGCTCGTAATCCTTGCCCATGGTCCGCATGTCTATGAAGAAGATCGTCGTTTCAATATCGTCCTGAAACCGCTCTTTGGTAACGATGGCCTCTTTCAGGGCAAACATGCAGCAGGCGCTCGAACAGTGCTGGCCGGCCCCCTTCTGCAGTCCCCGGGAGCCGACACACTGGATCCAGGCGACTTTCTTGGGCTGTTTGCCGTTCGAGGGACGAACGAGCTGGCCCATGGTCGGCCCTGAGGCCGAGAGGATGCGCTCGTACTCCAGGCTGGTCACCACATCGGCCTGGCTTGCATAGCCCAGATAATCGAGGTGACTCGGATAGAACAGGGCGCCACCCGGCGAAAAGACAATCGAGCCGCAGGCAACCTCACGTTTTCTGCCCATGTCGTCGGGGTTGATGGCCCCGGCCGGACAGCATTTCATCAGGGCCTCCACATCCGTGCACTTGGCCAGATCGATGGAAAAGGCCTGGGGGGTGGCCTGGGGATAGCGCATGCAGGTCGGGGCGCGATGATCAAGGCCCGGAGTGAAGCGGACCCATTCCGGATATTTTTTATGGCACTCGCCGCAGGCCGTGCATTTCTCGAGATTGATATAACGGGGTGCGGTCTCCAGCAGGACAGTAAAGTTGCCCTTTTCGCCCCCGACGTCCTTGACCGTGGTCATGGTCAGCAGTTCGATATATTCCTGCCGGCTACTCTCGGAGAGATTGGGCGAGAGGGTGCACAGATCACAGTTATTGGTTGGAAAGGTCCGGTCGAGCTGGGCCATCAGGCCGCCAATGGCATAGGCCTTGTCCACCAGGATGACTTGTATCTCGGCCTCCGCCAGATCGAGGGCCGTTCGTATGCCGCCCATTCCGCCGCCGATAACCAGAACTTTATTGTTGTGCTGATGTGGTATATTCTGCATATCTCTTTTTTCTCTGCACCGGTTGCCAGGTTTTCGAGCCTGTTCCAGTTATTTTTTTTTGCGAGTTACCGGCTGTTTCCACCGGTTAGAGGCCTGCGATATCAAGGATCGCCGGCAGTTTATGCTCCCAGCCCAAGGTCTGGATGAGCACGCCCTGGGTCATGGTCTTCAGGGTGGCGATGGTCTCACCGGCGATCAGGACGCCCTCCTGCTCGCGATCCGGCGATTTTCTGATCCGTCGGATGAGCTCATCGGAGATATGGGCACCCGGTTCGCTGTTGGCGATATACTGGGCAATTGCCAGTGATTTCAGGAGAAAAACGGTAGGGATGACAGGTACGCCCAGCTCCTTCACCTTCGTCAGAAACGTGGCGAAATGCTGGAGGTCAAAGACCGGGGGGGTGATGATGAACCGAGCTCCGGCTGCCACTTTGTTGCGGGCGGCCACCAGTTCTTCCGTCATCGCGGCATCATCCGCGTAGGGTGCAATACTGCAGCCCGTAGTGAAGCTCGGAATGCCATCGAGATCGAAACCGGCGAGGTCTTTGCCGCTCTGCAGCAGGCTAATAGCCTTGATCAGACCGACTTCATCGAGATCGTCGACGGGTTTGGCGTCGCTGTGATCGCCCTGGCTCATATCTTCGCTGTGCACCACTATCAGGTTCTGGATGCCCAGCACATGGGCGGCGAGGATATCGCCCTGGAGCGCCATGCGGTTGCGGTCGCGGCAGTAGACGTGCATGATCGTCTCCACACCCTGCTGCTGCATCAGGACGCCTCCGGCCAGGGCACTCATGCGCATGATGCCGTTGTCCATGTCGGGAACCACGATCGCATCCACCCTGCCCTTGACCCGTCGCGCATCGGTAACCAGCCTGGATATGTTCACCCCTTTCGGGGTATGCATCTCGGCCAGAACCACAAATTCGTTTGCCTGCAATCTCTTCTGAAAACTCATACGCTTTTTCTCTCTCCGGATATCAGCATCTTAATTTCTGGTTTCTCCCTGTGTTCTGCCAAGACTGCTGCTACAGGGCTGTTTCGGGATGAAAAACGTTTACCTCTTTCAGATCGTCTCCCAGGTAGGCCCGCTCGTTGGGTCCGAGGATGCCGAGTGAGAGGCAGATCAGCGTCCAGATATGCACGGTGCTAAAGGCTCCACCAAAATGATGGCCGATATCGTGCACTTGGGCATGGCAGTTGTGACAGCCGGTGATACAATAATCAGCACCGGTAGCTATGATCTGGTTGAACTTGACCTTACCGTACTCCCGGCGCTCCTCGGTATGGCCTGACTGCAGGAATCCGCCGCCGCCGCCGCAGCAGTAATTGTTCGACTTGTTCGGCGTCATTTCGATGACGTTTTCGCGGCCGACCACGGATTCGATGACAAACCGGAGATCATCGGCGACCGCATCGCCATAGCCTTTGCGGACGATCTGACAGGGGTCCTGGATCGTGAAGGTGACGCCAAGCTCCTTGTTCCAGTCGGAATTCACCTTCAGGCGCCCTTCCCGGATCCATTTGGCGTAGTACTGATAGATGGAAGCTACTTCAAAGTTGTGCTCGATGTTGAACTTTTTCAGTCCGGCCCGGACTGAGAAGGTGATGTGTCCTCATTCGGTGTTGAGGAAGACCTTACTCTCCAGCTGGTTGGCCTGGTTGGCCGAGACCCGGGTCACATACTCCCAATTGTCATTGTCGGCCAGAAACAGGCAGTAGTTCTCCGCCGCCCAACCCTTGCTGCCATAGGTCCAGTCGACCCCGGCCAAATGGAGGATCTTCCACAAGGGGACCAGTTCATCCGGCTCGGTGACCGGCTCGCGGGAATTCTGATTGAGAAAGAAATGAGCACCCTGTTTGTCAATCGGCGCGACCATATCTTTGAACTCGGGTTGGGACTCGCGGTACTCCTCGAGGACATCCCCAACGACAAAGATAAAGTCGTCGGGGGCAGTCCCCATCGCACTATTGGAATCGTTGCGCAGGGCCATATCGCAGGAATTGCGGATACCGCTGGGGCGCTGATCCCTCGGCCATGAGGCTCTGGCATTATACACCAACTGCGGGATGTCGATCTTCATGGGGCAGACATAGGAACAGCGCTGACACATGGTGCACATCCAGACCCAAGGGGTGGTGGTCACCTCCTCGTCCAGGCCCATGGCGCACATACGCAGGAATTTGCGTGGATCCATATCTGCCAGTCCGCTTGCCGGGCAGCCGGAAACGCAGGCGCCGCAGGTCAGGCAGAGATTGAGATTGCCCCCTTCGGGAATGATCTCCTTGACCGTGTCAATGAATGAACTCTTCTTTTTCCCT
>JANOIV010000083.1:0-16635 GCA_031407875.1 Desulfobulbaceae bacterium
GGTATAGTCGCGAATGACCTCGATGGGATATATGCCGGCCCGGGCCTTTTCGAGTATCAGCTCGTTAAAATCCGTGGCATAAATCTGGGTTCGACTCTTCATGCCCTCTTCTTCCAGGACAATGCCCATCGAGTAGACCTCCTGGCCGGCCGAGCAGCCGGCATGCCAGGACCTGATGAAGGGGTAGGTCTGCAGGTGCGGGATGACCTCTTCCCTGATTTTTTTATAGAACCAGGGATCCCGGAACATCTCGGTGACATTGATGGAAAGATCAAGCAGCAGTTCGTTGAAGAATGCCTCGTCGTAGATCAGCCGGTGCTGCATCTGGCCGAAATTCTCCAGACCGCTGAGGGCCAGACGGTTTTCCAGTCTTCTCTTGATATGGGCGCTCGAATAGTCCCGGAAGTCGAAACCGTACTTGAGAAAAATGGCCTCAAGCAGGAGTCTGATCTCCAGGCGTTCGTTGTCAAGATCGGTGGATTGGGTATTCATGAGTAGAGCCAGACTCTCAGCATCGAGAGGAGTTTGTCGGTATCGACCGGTTTGGCCAGGTAATCGTTGGCCCCGGCCTCGATGCACTTGTTGCGGTCGCCCATCATGGCTTTGGCGGTCAGGGCGATGATGGGCAGCTTTTTCAGACGGGCGTCTTTTCTGATCTCCCGCATGGCCTCATAACCATCCATCTTGGGCATCATGATGTCCATGAGGACAAGGGCGATATCCTTGTGCTCTTTGAGTTTTTCAAGGCTCTCCAGACCGTTTCGGGCGACGATGATGTTCAGGCCCTTTTCCTCCAGGACGCTGGAGAGGGCGAAGACATTGCGCATGTCATCATCGACCAGAAGTACTGTTTTGCCCTCAAGGACTGCCTCTTTGTCATGGACGAGCTTGAGCATCCGTTGTTTTTCCGCCGGCATCTCGGCCTCCACCCGGTGCAGGAAGAGGGCGGATTCGTCAAGCAGGCGCTCCGGAGATTTCACCCCCTTGATGATGATGCTCTCGGTATATTTCCGCAGCTCATCTTCTTCTTTGAGGGTCAGGTCGCGGCCGGTATAGACGATCACCGGCACGGTGGCGTAACGCCTGTCCTTACGGATCTTTTCCAGGAGTTCGAAACCCGACATGTCCGACAGACCGAGATCGAGGATCATACAATCGTAGCCGCCGCGGCTGAGCTCTGTAAAGGCCTCTTGGCCCGTGGCGACGGTTGTGGTCTCGATGTCGCTGCCGTCGATAAGTTGTCTGATGCTCTCGCGCTGGATCGAATCGTCTTCCACCACGAGGAGTTTTCGTACCGATTTGGTGAGGATGGTCTCGATCCTGCCGAAGGCCTCTTCAATCTTCTCAAGACTTACCGGTTTGGTGAGAAATCCGATGGCCCCCATGCGCAGCGCATCGCGCGAGCTGTCTGCCGCCGACATGAAATGCACGGGGATGTGGCGGAGCGTCGGATTCTCTTTGAGACGCTCCATGACCGCCCAGCCATCGATGCCCGGCAGGCCGATATCCAGGATGATAGCGCTGGGTTTATAGTAATCGGCGAAGTGCAGGCCGGACTCGCCATTTTCGGCAACGATGCATTTGAACCCTCTCTCCCGGGCGAAGTCACGCAGGAGTTCGGCGAATTTTCGGTCATCCTCGATGATAAGGAGGGACCTGTCCTCCGGCGTTATGGATTTCCGATCGTCATTGAGCGTTCCTGCCGGCGGCTCCTGCAGGTGTATGACAGGTACAGGCGCTGCACGTCCATTTGTCGTGGGCGATAGTGCCGGATCCTGCCGGTCGGGTGTCTGCACTTTTGCACGTTGCGGTGCCATATTGATTTTCCCGGTCTCGATCGCCACGGCATACTGGGCCTGCAGGTCGGCAGGGGCGTGGTGTTCAGGCAGGAGAATGGTGAACGTGCTGCCGATCCCTTCGGTGCTCTCCAGGAAAATCCGGCCACCGAGGAGGCGGGTGAGTTCTTTCGAGATGGAGAGCCCGAGGCCAGTGCCGCCATAGGTGCGGCTGGTGCTGCCGTCCACCTGCTGGAAGGCCTCGAAGATTTCTTCCTGCCGGGCTTGCGGGATGCCGATGCCCTGGTCTTTAACGGCGAAGGCTATCGTCTCGCCGGCCTTGAAGCCGCCCTGTTGCAGGAGTTTCTCGGGTGGGCGGGAGATGACCAGCGAGACCTTGCCTTCCTGGGTGAACTTAAAGGCATTGCTGAGAAGATTACGCAGGACCTGCTGAAATCGCTGGGAGTCAGTCTGCAAGGTTGCGGGCATATCCTCTGCCACAGTAACCTCGAAAGGAATTTTTTTCTCATCGGCAATATCCTTGAAGACTCTTCTGAGATCGTCGATGGTTGAGGCGAGGCTGGTCTGCTCGATAATGAGTTCAACCTTGCCGGCCTCAACCTTTGAGAGATCAAGGATCTCGTTGATGAGGTTGAGGAGTTCACTGCCGGAAGTATGGATGGCCTTGGCCGATTCGATCTGTTTTTCGCTGAGATTGCCGTCCCTGTTTTTGCCGAAAAGCTGGGAGAGGATCAGGATGCTGTTGAGCGGCGTCCTGAGCTCGTGGGACATATTCGCCAGAAATTCAGACTTGTATTTGCTGGAAATTTCAAGGTCTTTCGCTTTTTTCTCGACATCCTTCTGGGTCTTGATCAGCTCAAGGGTTTTGTTCCGCAGGGCAAGTTTCTGTTTGGCCAGGGCCTCGGTGCGTTCTTCGAGTTCCTCGTTGGTCACCCGCAGCTCCTCCTGCTGGGCCTGCAGTTCCGCCTCGGATTCTTTAAGTTCCTGGGTCTGGGCTGCCAGATCGGCGTTTTTCATCTCCAGAACCTCCTGCTGCTGCTGGGTGTGGTCGAGGAGTTCGGTGATGGTCTGGTGCGATCTGGCCATGTTGAAGAGAATTGCCGAGTTTTCAAGATTTTCTGCGATAAAATGACGTTCGAGCCCGTTGAAGGCATGTCCCGATCCGACCAGTATGACGCCGATGAGGTTTTCTTCAAAGGAGAGGGGGGCAACCATGAAGTGACCCGGAATTTCCTCCGCCACCCCGTAATTCAGGGGCGGAGCGTCCTCGGTCCGGGAAAAATAGATGATCTCTTTCTCCAGAGCGGCCTGTCCGACCATCCCCTCGCCGATCCTGACCCGGTTAAAATTACCGCTGCGGTCGGTGAAGGCATAGCTGGCGATCAGTTTGAGTATTCCCTCGTTGTTGAGATAGAGGGCGCCGATCTGGGCGTCGAGGTGTTTGGTGAAATAGGCGATGAAATGTCTGGCGAGCTCTTCAACATCGTGTTGGCCGCGGGTTATATTATAGAGCCCTTCTTTTCCTCTTTTGAGCCAGTCAATCTCCCGCAGGCTGCCGGCCATGTCGTTCAGGGCCCTGGCCAGTTCGCCAAATTCATCCTGCTGGTCAAGGATCAGGGATTTATCGAGCTGCCCTCGGGCGATTGCCTGGGCAAAGTGGACATCTTCGGTGAGGGGACGTATGAATTTCTTGGAATAGTACCATGAGCACAGGGCGATACCGAAGGCCAGCACCAGGGCCATCGCCAGTCCGTTGCGGATGATAATCCAGATCGGGGCAAGAACCTCCTGTTGATCGATTTTGGCAATGAGTAACCAATCGAGGCCCAGCAGGCGAATCTGATCGAAGGCAACCAGGACCTGTTTACCCAAACTGTCCTGATAGGTGCCGTATCCCCCGGTTTTACCGGCAGTAACGGCATCCTGCCAATAAGGAATGGATTTCTCGGGTGATGATCCGACAATATACTTTCCACCACCCATGGTTTGCATATCGCTTCTGAACTCGAAGCGATCTTTCTCGGCAAACCAGCGGATGAGGTAGGATTCCCCGGTTTTTCCCATGCCCTTGCGGGAATCCATGATCTCGTTGATGAACGATGGCGAAAATTGCAGGACTACAACTCCTATGAGGGTATTGTCGGTACTGTATACCGGTTGGCCGATAAAGGCGGATTCCAGGCCCTTGCTCGGCTCGTAGGGCGCGAAGTCGGCAATGGCGGCTTTGCCGGTTTTCACCACGGCACGCCAGGCCTGGGCCTTGCCCTGGTCGTGATAACGGCCTGTGGCGAGGCTGGCGCCCATATCGCTTTCCAGGGTGGTGCTGAACATCAGATGGCCGGTATCGGCGGCGATGATCGACAGATCGTAATAGCCGTAGAATTCAACAAATTCTCGGCAGAATTGCCGATATTTTCGTGAGATCGCTCGGAATTGCTCGGTCTCCATGGCGAAAGGGGCGGTTGCTTGTATGCCGTAAAGCTGCCGGTAGGCGGTAAGGTCACTGGTAAGGCTCTGGAGATGTTGATTCGCTGCCAGTACCTTGAGATCCTTCAGCCGTTCGGCAAAGGCATTCTCCACCTGACTCTTCCGCATGCTCTGCACTGTCCGTAGCTGCTCGAAGGATTTTTGCAAAAGCGACTGCGTGGCCAGATATGTCCCGATACCGCCGGCAATGGCCAGGGGCAGGAGGCCTGTCATGATAAAGAAAAAGGTGAGTTTCGGACGGATGCGGATATCTGCTATTCTGATCATAGAGTTCCCTTTATATCTGGCCTGCCGGGCAGGCGGTCTGTAGCTGTATGGGTGGGGCGAAATCGGTTGGGTTTTTCATTATCTTTATAATATCAGGTTCAATATATTGATGTCAGGTCATTTTATCGGCAATTGACAGAGATGGCAAATTAACCGGCGATTTTTTCAGCAGAAAAGGTCTTTGCCGATGTGCATTCATTGTCTTTTTTTTCTACAATGAATAAGATAGGAAAAAGGAAGAATGAAACATTGGTGAATGGGCTCCAGTTTCATTTGAAAAGAGCACTTACTGTCGGGCCACTTACTATGCTGCATAAATATCCCAAAGATCTGGTTGAAAAGCTCATTCAGCTGTGGAATACACCCGCTGTCGACCTTTCCGGCAGGACCGTAAAGGCCGACGATCTACCGGCTGCCGGCCTCCTTGAAGACCTGGTGTCAACCTGCTATCAGGTCAGCCAGATGAAAGAGGAATCAAGGGACCTGCGTTTTCGCATCATGCTCTGTGAACCGGAGGCGTTCAACCTGCCCCCGGTCGGACCGCACCGCGATCTTTTCACCCTGAGCTTTACCGAGGCACGACCGTATAATCAATATGAGATCATGAAGCTCGGGCCGGCTATCGATTTCAATAACTCGATCATAGGAATCCGCTGCAGTAAGGACGAAGGTCTGCAGATCTGGGGCTTCATCCATTCCGGTTCCCGTTGGACCCACGCCATTCACGGCGGCAGTAAGCAACCGACCATGCTGCCGCCGTCCCTGGGCCTCAATATCACCGGGCCGGGTCGCATCACCGTCTGCCGGGGGCTGGATATTCTGGCCCAATTGACCGGCGGCAATATTATTTCCCCCTCGGTGAATGTCTTTAAATCCCATTGGATGAGCAGGCGTTTTGCCAAGGTCCAGATGCAGCTGACATCCCTGCATGTTGGTAACCCCCTGTATGCCCGGCATGAATGGGCCCAGATCGATCCGACCTTTGTCGGTACCCTCTATCTTGAATTTTTCAAGCACGTGATCAGTACTGTTCGCCGCTCCGGTCATGGTGGCACCATTATCTCCCTGCCGGTCGGCATGGAAGAGATGATTGCCCATGACAATTCCTACATCTCGCTGAAATACCGGTTTGCAGAAGAGGGGGCGCGCAGCCAGTTCAGGACCCTGGTGCTCGAGATCATGCAGAAATTGGCGATAAACTGCGGACAGCTGCATGGCCCTGACTATGTGGCAGGCTGGAAGGATTATGTCGCCCTGCAGAGAGAGGGCTTTTCCCAACTGGATGAACAGATCTTTAAATTTGCCCGTTTTGTCGCCCGTCTGACCGGGGTCGATGGAGCGGTTGTCACCACGGAAGGACCGGAGATCATCGGCTTTGGCGGCATAATTCAGGGTCTCTTCGAGATGGGCGGTGAAGTGGCCAGGGCCCTTGATCCCGAGGGAAAACGCCGACAGATCGAAAAGGTGGAAGGTGTCGGCACCCGACACCGATCACTTTACGCGCTCTGCAATAAACTCCATAATGTCCTCGGTATCGTGGTCTCCCAGGATGCCGAGGTGCGGGCGGTGACCTGGAACGGCAACATGGTGACCTGCTGGGATGTCATCCCGATCGATTTTTCCTGATTTTCCCCGCTTTGCAACAGGCTTCTCAGCCGGTTTATGGTCGTTGTCTTCCTGTCACCCCTCTGGTAAAGGCCGGCCTTTGGTCAATCTCATCATCCGAGATGCTCAGCAGAGAACGTGCAGGAAATGAGGGGAAATATCTTGCATTTTCGCAATAATTAAAGCACCGTTCAGGGAAATCAAGGTCATCCTGAGAATGCTCTATAGATGTGCTGTGATATTTTGGGGTTTGCCCGTCAAAAAAAGAGTATCAGCAGCGTGCACACGTATGATTCTGAGAAACTCAAGAATTATTGTCAGAATAGGTCTCATGGTAGGCATCATTCTGTTGATGATGCTGATCCTCATGCTTGTTGAGATGAAGGGCCTGAGTGACATGAAAAACAGCCTCAATGAGGTTGTCTCAGTAAACAACCAAAAACTGATTCTGACCCAGGAAATGCGCTTTCTGGCCCGCAGTAATGCCGTCTTTGTCCGCAATATCCTCCTGATGAAGGATGCCGGCGGGATCAGAGAGGAGCTGGCGAAGATTGACGACTGTGAAAAGAAATACAGAGAGGCACTGGCCCGGCTTGAATCCCACGAGACAGATGCGGAGGGCAGAGAGCTTCTTGCGGCCGTAAAAAAAGATGAGGCGATCACCCGTGATCTCTGGCGCAAGGTCATCGACTATGGCCTCTCAGGTGAGCAGGAAAAAGGCGCGGACATCCTGATGAAAGCGGTGCGAACCCAGCAGTGGAGCTGGCTGGCCAACCTCGAAGGCATGGTCAGCATGCAGAAACAGTTTGCCGTTGTTGCCGCGCAGAAGGCCATGCAGAAATATGAGAGGACCAGAATAATCATGGTGGTTGTCGACTGCTTGGCCTTCCTCGTGAGCGCCCTCCTGGTGCTCTTTCTCGCTTCGAGCATCGTCCGGCCTCTGCGTGAGTTCACTCGGTCGGTCGACAACATTGCCGGCGGCGATTTTGCAACGAGGATTTCCCTGGAACGACAGGACGAAATAGGTACCCTCGGCACCCATATCAACAACATGGCCGAGCATCTACAAACCAACGCAAAGGAGCTTGATCAGTACAGGTTCCACCTTGAAGAGCTGATCGAGGAAAGGACAGGAGATCTGAACGAACAACGCAAGAGATTCATCTCCATGCTCATCCATGACCTGAAAGGATCCCTTGTCCCGATCATCGGCTTTTCCAGGAAGCTGATTGACCATAATAATTTCAGTACAGAGAAAACGAGTGAATATTCCCAGGCAATTCATGACGCCTCGATGAAACTTGCGGCAACAATCGACCAGGTTTCCAAGGATCTGCGCGGCGGCAGGCTGGAGCAAAATTTTGACAACGAGGTGTTTGATTTCGAAGAGCTGCTGCGTTCAGTGGTGAAGAGTTTCACCCCGAAGGCCGAAGCCGAGCATCTTGAGATCATTCTGACGAATACGGAGGGCGATGCTTCATCGTCGGATACAGCTGATATTCATTACTTAGGAGATCCTGCCAAGATACGGAGTCTTCTGGAAAACTTGATCGGTAACGCCGTGAAGTATGCCCGGACCAGGGTCAATATCTCACTGACGACGGAGAATGGGTCACTTAAGTTGGTCGTTGAAGATGACGGTACGGGCATTGAAGAGCAATACCTTGACAAGATCTTCGAGGAATATTTTCAGGCCCCGAGGAGCAAGGAAGGGAGCGGGGTCGGCCTGTACAGCGCTAAAAGGATTGTCGAACATTACAAAGGCGAGATCCGGGCGGAAGCCTCAAGCCATGGAGGCGCCAGGTTTTTCGTCAGACTGCCCCGTATCACCTGACAGGCAATGGGATCATGGGGGAAATCCCGGGCTTAGATCCTCTCGATGTGTGGTTCGTATTTGTTGAGATAGAGGTCCGAGAGGGTCAGAAAGGCGGTGACAATGAGCGGTCCATAGATGATTCCCGGAATGCCGTAGAGACGGCCAGGCCACCAAGGATTCCCAGCAGGACCAGAAGGGTGTGCCTTTGACCTGTTTGCCGACCAGCTTGGGTTTGAGAAAATATTCGACGGACATCGAAAGGGCAAAGTAATAGCAGAACAGGAAAACACCCTCCCCTAATCGGCCGCTTATGGCCAGGATCACAGCTGTGGGAATCATGACCAGGCCGATACCGAAGATGGGCAGAAAGACCAGCACCGCCATGATACAGCCCCAGAGAATCGGCGAGGTGAGACCCATGATCGAGTATATCCCTCCCCCCAGAATACCCTGAATCAATCCGCAGATCCCGTTACCCTTAGGAATGGCGCTGGCGATTTCTTCGAATTTCTGAATGAGGAGACGGTCCTCATCGTCCGGCAGGGGTGAGAGCCGGATGATGTATTCCTTGAGCCTTGGCAGATCATAAGGGGGAGCGGCTGAGATGCGAATGAATTAGGGTTGCAATTATCGAGACAGCTGAGGTATCGTAACTAACCGGCCAAGTTCTGAATACTGGCAAAAATATATATGCTCCGGCGGAATTATAAAAGAAAATTACACGGTACTAAGGAGAATCATATAATGTGGGAAAATCTTGAGGTTGCACTGGAAAAGACCCCCGGGAATAAACTGAAGAAGAAACCGTCTCAGGATAATCTTGGTTTTGGTATCCATTTTACGGATCATATGTTTCTGATGAAATGGGACCGAAAAAATGGCTGGTACGATTCGAAGATCTGTCCCTACCAGGATTTTCAGATGGACCCGGCAGCCATGGTCTTCCATTATGGCCAGGCGATATTCGAGGGCCTGAAGGCCTACCGGGGCAAGGATGACCAGATCTTTCTCTTCCGCCCGAAGGATAATTTCGAGCGGATGAATAATTCGGCCCTGCGGATGTGCATGCCGCGTATTCCTGTCGATAAGGTTCTGAAATCACTGAAGGCACTGCTGTATCTCGAACGGGAATGGATCCCTTCGGGGGCAGGGGCGACCCTCTATATCCGTCCCACCATGATCGGGGTGGATCCCAAACTGGGGGTGAACCCCTCTGACACCTACTATTTCTATATCATCATGTGCCCGGTGGGGGCCTATTATGCGGAAGGCTTCAATCCGACGAAGATCTATGTCAGCGATGAGTATGTGCGGGCAGTGAAAGGAGGGGTCGGGCATGTCAAAACGGCGGGAAACTACGCGGCTTCACTCTATACCTCACAGATCGCCAAAAAAGCCGGATATACCCAGGTGCTCTGGCTCGATGCCTGCGAACACAAGTATGTGGAAGAGGTCGGTACGAGTAATATCTTCTTTCTGCTGGAAGATGAATTGATCACTCCTCCTCTGGGCGGGTCGATCCTCGGAGGGATCACCCGTGATTCCGTGCGTAAGCTTGCTGAGGAGTGGGGGGTGAAGGTCGTTGAGCGGCCCATCACCATCGATGAGGTGGTGGCGGCCAGCAAGGATGGCAGTCTGAAGGAGGCTTTCGGCACCGGCACGGCGGCGGTGATCTCTCCGGTTGGAGAACTCATGTATAAAAATGAAATCTATGTGATCAACAACGGCGAAACCGGGGCGCTTGCGCAACGTCTTTTCACCGAGATTCAGGCCATCCAGAGCGGTTATGGCGCTGATCCGTTTAAATGGGTTGTCCGGGTTTGTTGAATAAAAATAGAGTAATATTAATAAATTATGTTAATAATTGGATAATACGGGCCTGGCTGGCCAAATTTTTCATCTCTCTCCCTTGATTTTTGCGATTCAACACCTATATTTTTGGCCAGTCTTAGGTACCTGCCCGAAAAGCGGGCAAAAAAAACGAATTGGGAAACCACACATCCTTTCATGATGGGCCCCATTCGGAAATCAATACAAGTCATGTAGGAGGAAGTAATGAAAATACGTCCATTGAATGATCGTCTTCTGGTAAAGCGCCTGGAAGAGGAAACCAAAACTGCTGGTGGAATTATCATTCCTGATAGTGCCAAAGAAAAACCCGTCGAGGGAAAAGTTATTGCCGTCGGGCCCGGCAAGGTCAATGATAAAGGTGATCGAGTTGCCCTGCAGGTCAAAGCGGGTGACAGAGTGCTCTTTTCCAAATATGGCGGTACAGATGTGAAAATCGATGGTGAGGATTATCTTATCATGCGTGAAGATGATATCCTTGGCGTGGTTGAATAACTCCAACTACGATAACTGAATTTATTTCTGCCTGCCCTTTTGGGGTGGGTAAATGATATAGGGAGATTGATATAATGGCTGGAAAAGACATTAAATACGGAGTTAAGGCCCGTGAGTCTATACTCAACGGCGTAAACACCTTGGCGAATGCTGTAAAAGTTACTCTTGGTCCCAAGGGTCGTAACGTACTCATCGAGAAATCCTATGGTGCTCCGACCATTACCAAAGATGGTGTGACGGTTGCCAAGGAGATTGAACTCAAGGATAAATTCGAGAACATGGGCGCCCAGATGGTCAAGGAAGTTGCTTCCAAGACCTCCGATGTAGCCGGCGACGGCACCACCACTGCAACCGTGTTGGCACAGGCCATCTACACCGAGGGTGTAAAGCTGGTTGCCGCCGGTGGCAACCCGATGGAAATCAAGCGCGGTATCGATAAGGCCGTCGAGGTCGTCATTGCTGAGTTGGCCAAGCTTGCCACCCCGACCAAGGAACAGAAAGAAATTGCTCAGGTTGGTACCATCTCTGCCAACAGCGACGAGACCATCGGTAAGATTATTGCCGAGGCCATGGACAAGGTCGGCAAAGAAGGCGTCATCACTGTCGAGGAAGCCAAGTCAATGGATACCACCCTCGATGTCGTTGAGGGTATGCAGTTTGATCGCGGCTATCTTTCACCCTACTTTGTGACCGACCCGGATCGCATGGAAGTGAGCATGGACGACCCCTACATTCTTCTTGTTGAGAAGAAGGTCTCCAGTATGAAGGATCTTCTGCCGGTTCTGGAGTCTGTTGCCAAGATGGGCAAGGGATTGTGCATCATCGCCGAAGATGTCGACGGTGAGGCTCTGGCCACCCTCGTAGTCAACAAACTGCGCGGCACCCTGCATGTCGCCGCTGTCAAGGCTCCGGGCTTTGGTGATCGCAGAAAGGCCATGCTGGAAGATATCGCCATCCTCACCGGTGGTCAGGTTATCACCGAGGACCTCGGTATCAAACTTGAGAATGTGACCGTCAATGATCTTGGCACCTGCAAACGTATTGTCATCGATAAAGACAATACCACCATCGTCGATGGCGCTGGCGAAAAGACCAAACTCAAGGCCCGTGTAAAACAGATCCGTACCCAGATCGAGGATACCACCTCGGATTATGATCGTGAGAAGCTCCAGGAGCGTCTTGCCAAACTGATCGGTGGTGTGGCTGTCATCAATGTCGGTGCCGCGACCGAAGTCGAGATGAAAGAGAAAAAAGCCAGGGTTGAAGATGCCCTCAATGCAACCCGCGCAGCAGTCGAGGAAGGCGTTGTTCCTGGTGGCGGTATTGCCTACATCCGCTGCCTGCCGGCACTTTTGAAGCTCGTTCTCCCCGGAGAGCAGCAGCTTGGTAGGAATATCCTCCTGCGTGCACTGGAAGAGCCCGTGCGCCAGATCGCCAGCAATGCCGGCCGTGAAGGCTCTGTCATTGTTGAGCATGTAAAGGGCCTTAAGGGTGCGAATGGTTTCAATGCCGCAACCGAGCAGTATGAAGACCTGATTGTTGCCGGTGTCATCGACCCTGCCAAGGTAACCCGTATTGCCTTACAAAACGCGGCCTCCGTTTCCGGTATGCTCTTGACCACCGAATGCGTGATCGCCGATCTGCCTGATGACAAAGATTCGTCAATGGGTGGTATGCCTGGTGGCATGGGTGGTATGGGCGGCATGGGTGGCATGGGCGGCATGATGTAATCTATTCTGCCTTCCCGTTATAAGACGGGAATTGCAGACGGGTTCTATGCCCAACGTACAACAAAAGGCCTCGTCTAAAACGAGGCCTTTTGTTATTGGAGAGGGTGACTTTGAAGCCCACCTCTCCATGACAACACATGATGTTTTTACTGGTGCTCGGTCTTGCCCCTTTGAAAAAATATTGACAGCAAAAGGGGAATAGGGTATCAATCTTGACCTCATCTCAAGGCGATGTAGCTCAGCTGGTTAGAGCATACGGCTCATATCCGTAGTGTCCGGGGTTCAATTCCCTGCATCGCCACCATTACAATATCCAGTGTCGGCCGATACTGTCCTTAAAGGCCCGAGAAATCGGGCCTTTTTCTTTTTCTATTGTCCAACAGAGTCCAGTAAGATATAATTAAATCCGAAAGGTTTGGGGGTATGTATAGGGGTATTTGACCTTGCCCTCAATAGAGATACCCCCAAGATGGAGGGAAAACCTATGCCTAGAAGGATTGTACCACTTACCGACACCAAGGTTAGAACGATCAAACCGACAAAAAAGGCCCAAAAATATTTTGACGGTGGAGGTCTTTTTCTTTTGGTCTCTCCGACCGGCGGCAAGCTTTGGCGGCTCAAGTACCGGTTTGGGGGTACCGAGAAACTGTTAAGCCTTGGCATATACCCCCAAACATCGCTTGCCGAGGCCAGACAGAAGCGCGAACAGGCAAGCGCGTTGATGGCCAATGGTGTGAATCCCAGCGACACCAAGAAAGCACAGAAGATGGCAGGCAGCCAAGAGACTGAGACATTCGAAATCATCGCCCGTGAGTGGTACACCAAGTTTGCACCGTCCTGGGCTGCCAGCCATGGGAACAAAATCATTCGGCGTCTTGAGCTCTATGTCTTTCCTTGGTTGGGCACCAGACCAATCAAGTCCATCACTGCGCCGGAACTGCTGACGGCACTACGAAGAATTGAGGCAAAGGGCACGCTTGAGACAGCGCACCGGACCCAACAGAACTGCGGGCAAGTCTTCCGCTATGCCGTGGCAACCGGCAGGGCCGAGCGAGACCCTTCCGGCGATTTGCGCGGAGCCATTCCGCCGGCCAGTGGCAAGCACATGGCTACCATCACTGACCCGAAGGAAATCGCCGGGTTGCTGAGTTCGATTGATGCGTATAAAGGCAGTATTGTTACCCGTTGTGCCCTGCAGCTCGCTCCCCTTGTCTTTGTTCGGCCTGGAGAGCTTCGACATGCCGAATGGTCTGAAATCAATTTTGATACAGATGAATGGCGGATACCGGCGGAAAAGATGAAGGCCGGAACTCTGCACATTGTTCCCTTGTCACTGCAGGCGCTGGAGGTATTGCGGGAGATTCAGCCATTGACCGGGCAGGGCCGGTATGTTTTTCCGAGCCCGAGGACTGAGTCAAGACCGATGAGTGACAATGCCATTCTGTCGGCACTGCGACGCATGGGCTATGCCAAGGATGAGATGAGCGGCCATGGGTTCAGAAGTATGGCCAGTACCCTGTTGAATGAACAGGGATGGAACCGGGACGCCATCGAGCGACAACTTGCCCATGCAGAAAGAAATAGCGTCCGAGCAGCCTATAACTATGCCGAGTTTATGCCGGAGCGTAAGAAGATGATGCAGGCTTGGTCGGATTACTTGGGTGGACTCAAGAGCGAACCAAGATCAATTAAATAGGTTTCTCCTGAGTAGGTTGTAACAATCCAGATTATCTCCTCCGTAATACCCTCTATTTATAGCCTAAAATTCCATCAGCCTCAGGATATGCATCTCAGCGGCATTTCCAGTTGAATTCCCATTGTTGTCTTGCCAACTTCCTTCATTCCGGCTATTTTCTCCACATGCTCTTGATATTGGGCAGATATTCGTCTTTTCACTGTTTTTGAGTGTGATTATGTCAGAAGGCTTGTTTTTCAATCGAATTAAAGTGAAGAAACCGCATGGATCAAGCACAACTCAACTGGCTCACAAATTTTATCTGGAACATAGCCAACGATATCCTTCGCGATGTCTTTGTTCGTGGTAAATACCGTGACGTCATTCTGCCGATGACCGTTCTACGCCGACTCGATGCAGTTCTGGAGCCAACCAAGGAGGCCGTATTGGCAATGAAGGCTGCCTTGGATAGAGAACAGATCACCAACCAGGACGACGCCCTCCGTGCTGCTGCTAATCAACCCTTTTATAACACTTCACCTTTTCTGCTTCGTGACCTCAAGTTTCGCGAGACTCAACAGAAGCTCAAAGACGATTTCGAAGCCTATCTCGATGGCTTCTCGCCCAATGTGCAAGACATCCTCACCAACTTTGAGTTTCGCAATCAAATTCCCCGTCTCTCAAAAGCTGATGTACTGGGCCAGCTCATCGAAAAATTCCTCGACAATGACATCAATCTTGGCCCCCAGCCGGTAGGCGAAATGCCCGGCCTCGATAATCATTCGATGGGCACATTATTTGAAGAACTGGTTCGCCGTTTCAACGAAGAAAATAATGAGGAGGCTGGTGAGCACTGGACGCCTCGCGATGCGGTGAAACTGATGGCAAACCTCATTTTTCTACCCATCGCTGATCGGATCGAATCGGCCACCTATCTTCTTTATGATGGTACTGTAGGAACCGGCGGTATGTTGACCGTCGGCGAGGAAACCTTAAAGGAAATTGCCAAAGCCCACGGCAAGCAAGTTGCCACTCACCTTTACGGTCAAGAAATCAATGCCGAGACCTATGCGATTTGCAAAGCCGACCTCCTCCTTAAGGGTGAAGGCGAGGCGGCGGATAACATTGTCGGCGGTCCGGCGCACTCGACCATTTCCAACGACGCATTCCGTTCCCATGAGTTCGATTTCATGCTCTCAGATCCACCCTACGGTAAAAGTTGGAAGAGTGATCTCGAACGCATGGGCGGGAAAAAAGAACTTCGTGACCCACGTTTTGTTATTCAATATGCGGGCGATTCGGAATACTCCCTCATTACCCGCTCAAGCGACGGCCAGATGCTCTTTCTCGCCAATATGCTGAGCAAGATGAAGCACGGTACTCCGAACGGCAGCCGCATCGCCGAGGTACACAACGGCTCCTCACTTTTCACCGGCGATGCCGGCCAGGGCGAGAGCAACATCCGCCGCTGGATTATTGAGAGCGACTGGTTGGAGGCTATCGTCGCTCTGCCATTGAATATGTTCTACAACACCGGCATCGCGACCTACGTCTGGGTGCTCACCAATCGGAAACCCGAAGAACGCAAGGGCAAAGTCCAGCTCATCGATGCCAGCCAGTGGTTCCATCCCCTGAGCAAAAATATGGGTAAGAAGAACTGCGAGCTTACTGCCGAAGACATTCAGCGTATCTGTGATACCTTCTTCGCTTTTCGGGAAACCGAGCAGTCGAAAATCTTTCCCAATGCCGCCTTTGGCTACTGGAAGGTAAAAACTGAGCGTCCGTTGCGCCTGCACAGCCAGCTCAGTCGCCAGCGCATTGAGACCCTGCGTTTTGCCTCCGGCGATGAAGACATTCGCGCCGCACTTTATGACGAACTCGGCGCCGCCCTTTTTGAAAATCCCGCCTCCCTCCGCAAAGATTTGGAGAAATTGGTCAACGACTGGGGAAAAGGTGATACTGAAGAGGAAGAAGGTGAAGGCGACAGCATGGTCAAGAAAAGCCTGCCCGAAGCCAAAAGAAAGAAGCTTCTCAACGAGGCCACCTGGAAACGAGACGCCACGCTGATAGAGGTGGCCACCAAACTCCGTGAAGCCCTCGGCGGCGATCTCTTTACAGACCATAATATTTTCCTGGAACAAGTCGGCGCCACCTTGAAGGAACTCGGCCTCAGGCCCAGCGCAGCCGATCAAAAGATTATTATAAACGCTGTCAGTTGGCGGGTGGAAGATGCGCCCCGCGTCATAAAAAAAATGCATAAGCCCGGCAAGGCCGTTCCCGATCCTTTGCACGGCCTCTTTGCCACTGATATCAATGGCAAGAAGTGTGTTATCGAATATGAGCCCGACAGCGAACTTCGCGATTACGAACAGATTCCTCTCCTTGAGGAGGGCGGCATCGAAGCCTTTATCCGTCGCGAGGTCCTGCCCTACACGCCCGATGCCTGGCTCGTCGAGGCCGATACTAAGATAGGCTATGAGGTCAGCTTCACTCGCCATTTTTACAAGCCGCCGCAGCTCCGTACTCTGGCTGAAATCAGCGCCGACATCCTGGCGTTGGAGCTGGAGACGGAAGGTCTGCTCAGCGAGATCACCAAAGGGACGACGGCATGAACCCAATCTATCATCCATATTGTATTTTGCCTGATGCACAGCCAAGCGCTTGGGTTATATTGAAGGCTGCCTTTAACATGCGGCCAAACCACTTCTATATGCAACTTTACCTACAATGAGCGGGCCGAGCGAATCATCCACAGATCTGCAGCATCGCGCTGGCCGCTACATAGCCCAGCCGACCGGCTACCGCGCCTTTATCCCCGTAGCGCTTCCACCTGCTCCACCGATTCGAATGGAGGGTGAACTCCAGTCCCTGCTCTCTCGTGCCGACCGCGCTTTGGGCCGCCTCGACGGCTCCATC
>JANOIV010000129.1:0-4059 GCA_031407875.1 Desulfobulbaceae bacterium
TCCGGGACCATCTGCGTGGTTGAGAATTCCCAGGACCTGATGGCGCTGGAACGGAGCAACGCCTATCACGGCCTGTACCATGTACTTGAAGGCGTGATTTCGCCTCTGTCGGGCATCGGACCTTCCGATCTGCGGATTGCCGAATTGCTGGAACGGGTTGGCAGAGGCGGGGTAAATGAAGTAGTGATAGCAACCAACTTTACGGTTGAGGGTGAAGCAACTGCGCTTTATCTGACCAAGCTGCTTAAGCCGATCAAAATACGGGTGTCACGCCTGGCCCACGGAATACCGCTGGGGAGCGATATCGAGTATGTCGATGCCGCAACTGTCCAGTGGGCGTTACAGGGAAGAAACGAGTTGTAAAACAGATTTGCTACCGAGCTTACTCAAGCGTGCAACCGCACATAAAATCAACAGGAGGAACGCATGAGCAGAAAAATGGTGACCATAGATGGTAACACAGCTGTTGCACACGTGGCCCACGCCACGAATGAGGTTATCGCCATCTACCCGATTACGCCGTCGTCAAACATGGGTGAGTATTCTGACATCAAGAGCGCCGCTGGAGAGAAAAATATCTGGGGTACCGTTCCGTCGGTAACCGAGATGCAGTCCGAAGGCGGCGCCGCCGGCGCCGTGCATGGCGCATTGCAGTCCGGCGCCCTGACCACCACGTTCACCGCCAGCCAGGGCCTGTTGCTGATGATCCCCAACATGTACAAGATCGCCGGCGAGCTGACCTCCACCGTTTTCCACATTTCGGCCCGCGCCATTTCCGCCGCCGCTCTCAACATCTTTGGCGACCACTCCGACGTCATGTCCTGCCGCTCCACCGGCTGGGCCATGCTCTGTTCCAACAACGTCCAGGAAGTCATGGACTTCGCCCTGATCTCCCAGGCCGCCACGCTGCGTTCGCGGGTACCGTTCATCCATTTCTTCGACGGTTTCCGTACTTCGCATGAACTGCAGAAAGTTGAAGAGCTGACCCTTGACGATATGCGCGCCATGATCGACGACGATCTGGTCAACGCACACCGCGCTCGCGCACTTTGCCCGGACCGCCCGGTTATCCGCGGTACAGCCCAGAACCCGGATGTTTACTTCCAGGGCCGTGAAACGGTTAACTCCTACTATGCTCCCTGTTTCGACATCGTCCAGGGAGAAATGGACAAACTGGCCAAGCTCACCGGCCGTCATCACAAACTGGTCGATTATGTCGGCGCCCCGGATGCCGATCGCGTTGTCGTGATCATGGGCTCGGCCGCTGATACGGTTCAGGAAGCCGTTGATACCCTGAACAAGAACGGTGAAAAGGTCGGTGTCGTCAAGGTTCGCCTCTATCGCCCCTTCCCGGCGGATGCCTTCGTTGCCGCAATTCCCAAGACCGTCAAGAAGATCGCTGTCCTTGATCGCACCAAAGAGCCCGGCTCATTGGGCGAACCGCTCTACCTCGACGTCCGTACCGCCATCGGCGAAGCAATGGCCGATGACTCATCCCTGTTTGCAGGCCAGTATCCGACCATCGTCGGCGGCCGCTACGGTCTTGGCTCCAAGGAATTCACCCCGGCCATGGCCAAGGCTGTACTGGACAACCTCAAAAACGACAAACCGAAGAAAAATTTCGTGGTCGGCATCAAGGAAGACGTGACCAATTGCAGCCTTGACTTTGACCCAGCTTTCCGCACCGCCATGGAAGGCACCTATGAGGCCATGTTCTTCGGTCTCGGTTCCGACGGTACCGTCGGCGCCAACAAAAACACTATCAAGATCATCGGCGAGTCCACCGACTTCTTCGCCCAGGCCTACTTCGTCTATGACTCCAAGAAGGCCGGTTCAATCACCACCTCCCATCTCCGTTTCGGCAAGAAGCCGATCAACTCGCCGTATTTGATCGACAACGCCGAATTCATCGCCTGCCATAACTTCTCGTTCCTCGAAAAGTACGACATGCTCAGCAAGGCAAAAAACGGCGGCACCTTCCTGCTCTGCTCGCCGTTCGAGCACGACGAAATCTGGGACAAGCTGACGATGGAAGTACAGCAGCAGATCATCGACAAAAAGCTGAAATTCTATGTCATCAACGCCATCAAACTGGGTGAGGAAATCGGTCTGGGCGCACGCATCAACATGATCATGCAGACCGCCTTCTTCAAGATTTCCAACATCATCCCGATTGACCTGGCTGTCGATGAGATCAAAAAGGCCATCAAGAAGAGCTACGGCAAGTCCGGCGACAAGGTTGTGGCCATGAACTACGCCGCGGTTGACGCGGGCCTCACCAACATTCATGAAGTCAAAATTCCGGCAACGGCAACCAGCAAGCTCAAGATGCCGCCGGCAGTTCCCGCACATGCACCGAAGTTCGTGCAGGAAGTAACCTCCAAGCTGATTGCCGGCTTCGGTGATGATCTGCCCGTATCCGCCATGCCAGTCGATGGAACCTTCCCGACCGCAACCTCACAGTATGAGAAACGCAACATCGCCGTCGAGATTCCGGTCTGGGACGAGAAACTCTGTATCCAGTGCGCGATCTGCTCCTTCATGTGCCCCCACGCCACCATCCGCATGAAGGCCTACCCGGCCGAAGCTCTGAAAGGTGCTCCTGCAACTTTCAAATCGTGCGACGCCAAGATTGCCGAGGTCAAGGGGATGAAGTTCACCCTGCAAGTGGCACCCGAGGATTGCACCGGCTGCGGCGCCTGCGTTCATAACTGCCCGGCCAAGAGCAAGGAAGATCCCAACCACAAGGCCATCAACATGCAGTTCCAGCCGCCGCTGCGGGCCACAGAAGCTGCCAACTACGACTTCTTCCTGTCTCTTCCCGAAGTCGACACCGCCCTGCTGAAGCTCGACACCCTGCGCGGCAGCCAGCTGGTCCGTCCGCTCTTCGAATACTCCGGTGCCTGTGCCGGCTGTGGCGAGACCCCTTACCTGAAACTGCTCACCCAGCTGTTCGGTGACCGTCTCATGATCGGTAACGCCACAGGTTGTACCTCCATCTACGGCGGCAACCTGCCCACCACACCCTACGCCCAGCGCACCGACGGACGCGGTCCGGCCTGGTGTAACTCGCTGTTCGAAGACAACGCCGAGTTCAGTATGGGTATGCGTCTGGCGGTCGACAAATTCAAGGAGCAGGCCCTTGAGCTGGTGGATAAACTGGCCTCCTGCGACTGCGCTGAAGTCAAACCGCTTCTGCCGCTGCTCAAGGAAATCAAGGCAGCCGATCAGATTACCCAGGTTGGAATCGAAAAACAGCGCGCCCGTGTTGCAGAATTGAAAACAGCACTTACGAGCAACACCGGCAAAACCGCCGCACTGCTGCTGCCGCTACTTGACTATCTGGTCAACAAGTCGGTCTGGGCTATCGGTGGTGACGGATGGGCCTATGACATCGGTTACGGCGGTCTCGACCATGTCATCGCATCCGGCAAGAACGTCAACATCCTGGTTCTCGACACCGAAGTTTACTCCAACACCGGTGGTCAGGCTTCCAAGTCAACACCGATGGGCGCCGTTGCCCAGTTCGCAGCCGGTGGCAAGCCGACAAACAAGAAGGACCTGGGCTTGATTGCCATGACCTACGGCAGCGTCTACGTGGCCAGCGTTTCGCTCGCCAACCCGGCTCAGTGCGTCAAGGCATTCATGGAAGCAGAGGCCTTTGACGGACCGTCACTGATCGTTGCCTACTCACATTGTATCGCCCACGGCATCAACATGACCACCGCCGTTGACGAGCAGAAAAAGGCCGTATCTTCCGGTTACCTGACCCTGTACCGTTACAATCCGGAACTGGCCGAGCAGGGCAAAAACCCGCTGTTGCTCGACAGCAAGGCACCGACCACCTCCTATGAGGACTTTATCAACGGCGAGAACCGCTGGAAGGTGCTGAAGAAGATCAACCCCGAGCAGGCCGCACTGCTTGCCAAGAAGGCCAGTGCATTCACCGCCAGACGCTACAAGTACTATCAGCAAATGGCTGCCTTGAACTACGAAGTATAATAACCAATAGTATCTGATGTACCCGGGCTTCGCGGCACTGCCGCGAAGCCTTTTTTT
>JANOIV010000225.1:0-5138 GCA_031407875.1 Desulfobulbaceae bacterium
TTCACCCGGTCCACAGTTAGACCATTTCCAGTTCTTTCACCTGCTTGTCTATTTTTTCCAGTTCCATTTCGCGTCCTTCCTTTTTTAGCTGTTCGCGGAGATGCTCCAGCTGAAGACGAAACCGTGGAAGTATCTCAGTACGAATGTGATCCTGAATATCTTTTTGAGCTTTCTGAAATTCCTCTGCAAATTGTCTGAAACTCTCCTCCAGTTGTTGCACCTCCTGACTATCGGGTATTTTTCCAAGCTCATCCTTGAATGCATCGAGTCGAAGGGAAAGGTCATCAATCGCTGTCTCCAAGCGCCTGTCCAGCTTTTCCGAAGTTGCACCAAGGGATTTTTTCAGATCCTCCAGGGATTTTTTCAGCTCACTTTCGGCTTTTCCCGCACTTTTCTTCAGGTCGTCAAAAATCTTATCGAGATATCCGGCCCTAGCACTTCCCTGAACTGTGGTACCGTTTTTAAGAATCACCCCGCCTGGACGTTCCTGTTCAACAATCACGGCCATAGCCGACTCTCTTGAGGGCACATGTCCGATATAAAACCTTGAATCCTCCGTAGCGGCGTTTTTGAACTCCGGCGTGATCTTTACTTCGACAAGATAGTCGCCCAGATCGGTATAGGTGACCCTTTTCACCTGCCCAATCTCATTCCCCCCCAAATAGACATGATCGTCCTTTTTCAGGCCCGACACCTCCGGAAACCGAACCTGAAAGGTTAAGGGATTTTCAGAACATCCCCAGAAAAACAGGGATGAAAAAAGTATCAGGAGCAAGATGGGTCTAAAGATGTGCTGTTGTCTCATTTCTATTCTCTTCAGGTTGCAGGTGGAATCCATTGGCGTTTTCCGAAATCGGGAAAAACAGGTCCCCCATCATAAGCTGGCTGTCCGGAGTCCTCTCGGAGCACGTAGCAATGATTCATTGGTAACATAATACGATAGATTCTGAGAGTAGTAGTTTTCCTCAGTGAATCCAAGTCATAAATGGAGAGAGTAGTAAAGGTAAAAGAGGAGCATTCAGCGGCTGCCATATCGGCGACTGTCACTTTATCAATGCCAACCACTGGACCGAAAAGCGCGTCAACCGTGTCCGCAAGAAAATGAGCAAGATGGGAATCCGCCCCGAACGGTTGCAGCTGGAATGGATCAGTGCCGCAGAGGGCATCCGTTTTGCCAAGAAAATGGAAGAGATTCGTCTTGATGACGGCTGGCTCGTAGATGAAGCTTACGATCTTCACCTTGCCACCGCCACAGTGGTTGATACCACGAGAGTATCATTTGCAGTCACTTCTGGTTGAGATTACTACCTGTAATGTAAGGAAAATGAATGATACGGCCAGTTGAGACGTTTCCTGAACACCACCTGAATTTCATGAGCAGCCTGGGGCAGACATATCTATCAGATATTTCGTCGATGAACAGTTGGCACTTTCAATTTTGGGAATTGGCAGGGAGCTGACCCTCTTTTCGCGAGACTCGAACGAGGGAAATCGCTTTCTGTGGGTTGAGGTCTTACACAAAAGAGGCATGCTTACTCATTGCAGGCACCTCTTCTGTTTGATGCTCACAACCCACTCGAATAGTCAGCAACTTATCTTATTACGGTTGTTTTGTTCTCCTTTCCGCATTTCGAACACTTAATCCTTACCTCTGTATTCGACCACGAATAGACATTTCTGCCACATTTCTGGCAGATACATGGATCCGCCACGTCTTGAAATTTTGACGGTAATAGCTCATTTCCACACTCGGGGCATCTCAGTTCAGGCATACTATTCACCTCACCGCATTACGACATTATAAGGCTCTCGTCATAGAATCGTTTGAAGTTGACACTCACGTCAGGGTGTCACTTCAATTTCAAGGCAAGGATCACAATAACGTCGCTGCCGAATTACCCTCAACACATCTCACGTAGTTTACCTTACCTCTTAATTAGAAGGTAAGGTAAACAAGGTCCCTGTCAATGCAGGCAGAAGCAAACCAGAGGAAATGGCCTATTCAGAGATTTTCATACAATAACGACAAGGTTTGGGTGCCCTGGCTTCCAACTATCCGAATTAAAGGTTCTTCCAGACAACATCTTTGACCGCACCTGACCTTTCTAAAGGCAAGAGATGCCCATTGGCAAGCCTGAGTCGAAATAGAATTTCGAATTGTCAGCTTCTTCCTGATGCCCATCACCATCTGTGACCACCAATCCGGTTTTTATGGTATCATGAACTGTATGCCATTCCCGCTATTTCCCAAGACCACAGGAGGTGCACTATGAAGGTTCTCAGGCAGTTGATTTCCATTTGCAGTATCACCGGGCCAACTCCAAAAAAAAAATACCGTCAAACCCTGTGAGTTCGTCCTCTCCCGTTTCACAGCCCAGTTTGGTAAACGTGATTTAGCCAGTATATCTCAGGAAGAATTACTGACCTTTCTGCTTTCTCTGACCAAAAACAACAAACAGGCGACCAAAAGAAACCGTTACTCGGTACTCGCATCTTTCTACAATTTCAGTATCAACACTGGGTTGCCAGCCCTCACCAATCCCTGCAACACGGCAGTTATTAAAAGATATTCAAGCGTCCTCTGGTCATCCAATGGCAAATAGTTGATAAAGAAACGGTCGATGAGATTATCTTTTGGACCATGAGCACTCGGAACAGGCTCATGCTGGAGCTTATGGCCAGGGGCGGAATGAGAGTCGGTGAAGTCTTAAACCTCAAGCCAGCCGATATCCAAGAGAGCTTTGGCTATCCAGAATCCGAAAAGTGGAAGAGCTGAGGAGACGGTTTATGTTCCACGAAAATTGCTGATAAGGTTAACCGAGTACATTAAAGTCAATAATCTCGACACGAAAGATCGTATTTCCCCGATATCCTATGTGGCTGCGTGGACAATGGTAAAAAAAGCTGGTTGGCATCGAACTACGCCCTCATGACCTGAGGCGACATGCAGCAACCTATGCTTCAAGATCTGGCACCCCGATCGAAATTGTCGGCAAGGTGATTCTGAGGCATGCTGATTTATCAACAACTCAGAGATATCTTGGCAAGGTGAATGATTCTGAAGCGATCAGGTGGATCGAGACGCTGTATGGGTAATCCAGAGGATAAGGGGGAGGTCAAATCCGCCTCCTCCTTTCAGCAATAGCCTAAACAGTATCCGTAGTAGCACAGTAGATATGTCAAGCTGAGGCAGATACCAATTTTGTTTAGTTTCGGCCTGGCAACTTCAAGGCACGCCTCGAAACGTACCGGCACTACACCAGGGATCTGCATCATATTAAGTTCTCCAAAAAACGTGAACCCTTCCAATCCAGATGATATGCAGAAAAGCGAACATTCGATTATTGCAAATTTTTCAAGAATATTTTTTGAAATATTGGTAAATTACAAAAACTCCAAGAACCGGACAGGCAAGAAGCCTGATTTTGTTGGTATAGGACAACATGCAATACCCTGTAAGTAGGGGTGATATACAGATCAGCAGAATTACTTGTTAGCCAGAGTAAATATGGAATACGATCTTATATTATTCGATCTTGATGGTACGATAAGCGACCCACTCACCGGCATTGCCAAGTCGATCAACAACGCTTTGATCGAATTTGGATATTCAGAAGTTTCTGAGTCTTCATTGGCACAGTTCATTGGACCGCCGATTGACAACACGTTCGCACTTTTAGCCAGAACGGAGTCAAGGGAAATTATAGAACACATCGTGGCCAAATACAGAGAAAGGTACTCTGAAATTGGGTACGCTGAGAATCGTGTGTACCCAGGGGTGAAAGAAGTCTTGGAGGATCTATATGCGAACCATGTTCCCATGGCCATTTGTACATCGAAACGCTCTGACTACGCTGAAAAGATATTGCGGATGTTTGAATTAGATCACCTCTTCCTATTTGTGAATGGTGGTGACATTGGCATTCACAAGGAGCAACAGATCGCCCAGATGCTATCTGATGGCAAGGCATCAAAAGACA
Source organism: Desulfobulbaceae bacterium (assembly GCA_031407875.1). GTDB lineage: Bacteria > Desulfobacterota > Desulfobulbia > Desulfobulbales > Desulfocapsaceae > Desulfoprunum. The sequence continues at coordinate 3,981 of JANOIV010000225.1, forward strand.
CACTGATGATTGGAGATAGACATGTGGACCTAAAGGCAGCCCACGCGAACGGAATTGCTTCCGCAGGAGTCCTTTGGGGATATGGGTCGAAGGATGAACTGGAGAGTGAAAACACAGCGCATCTATTTTCATCCCCTCAAGAATGGGGGATACTGAAAAGGCTAACAAGGCGCTATCAGCCGGACGCCCAAAAAGCAGGGCGCCGCTGAAGCGCAATGTTCTCGGCGACTGCGTCGCCGAGAATAGCGGTGCTGACTTCGTCAAGCGCCTTGCCCCGGCGTTTTGCGCCAGAACAAGGTACTCGATCGAACACCGCGCACCACACAACCAAGGTGGACTTGGTTCGACCCCGCTGAAACTGAAAGCACCCATCACCATTGATGGCCGCGCTGCCAATAAAACCGCAATCGAAGAGTTCAATAGCGATAACGATACGGCCATTGAAGTTCGCCAAGTGAAGTATCTCAACCAACATTGTTGAGCAGGATCAAGGAGAAAAGCGAATAACCAATTCCATGCTCGGCTTTAAATCATTTGATTCTGCAACAATAACAGGTAACGGCATTGAAATCGTTCATATGCTACGAAAAAAGCAGTTGCAGTCACAGAATAATTCCGTCAAATACTTAGCGGAGATGTACTTCTCTTTGGCAGCATAATTGATTTGGGAAAGAGACCAAGCTTTGTGGCAAGTTTGCGACAGAGGAGTGGCAGGTTGGGCCATGGGCAAGGAGGATATTTTATCTTTTATCCAAATACCCTCTGATTTCCGTGACCATCACAAGGACAAGAAAAATCGGCATGGCCCTTCAAAAGTCAGATGACCCTATTAAGGCTCTGGAAGCAGCATTTTGCCAGGTCATGCTTTCGGATTAACTTGACAAAAAGCGTATCCCTATCATATAGAATACGGTTTTAATTTTTTAACGGCTGAGGCAAAAGCCGATTTATCAACGGATGGAAAAATGCAAATGTGGATCATTCAAAGAAAATTTATCATGAATTTACAGTCAGTTACAATTCTTATTTGCATCCTGCTGTCTGGGTTGTTTATCCCCAGAGAAATTCGGGCGGACCTCAATAAGGAACAGGCCAAGCTCCAGGTATTGCAATCCTTAAACCTGATCGCGGTCTCTTTGACCCATATTATAACTTATA
>JANOIV010000265.1:0-1745 GCA_031407875.1 Desulfobulbaceae bacterium
AGAGGATATTCTGGTCAGCGGCAGAGCGACCGCGCTCAATCGTGCCGATTTGTTGCAGAAAATCGGCAAGTATCCACCGCCTCCAGGCGAATCGACGGTGTTGGGACTGGAGATGGCCGGTGTTGTCGAGGCGGTTGGCCCTGCCGTGAAGCAGTGGGCAATTGGTGACAGGGTCTGTGCCTTACTGCCGGGCGGGGGATATGCGGCGAAAGTGAAGGTGCCGGCTGGCCTGGCGATTCGTATTCCGGATGGGTTTTCCTTTGAAGAGGCCGCAGCCATTCCCGAGGTGTTTTTGACGGCCTACCTGAATATTTTCATGCTCGGAGGGTTGCAGCCCGGCCAGACCGTTCTGGTTCACGCCGCCGGAGGTGGAGTTGGACCGGCAGCGATTCAGTTGGTGAAACAATTCGGGGCAAAGGTGATCGCCACCGTCCGGTCGGATGAAAAAGCCGCTGCCTGTCTGGGTTTTGGCGCAGATTTGGCGGTGAATACCACAGTCGATGATTTTGCCGCAAAGGCCAATGAATTTACCGGTGACAGGGGGGGCAACGTGATTCTGGATCCAGTGGGATCCTCTTATTTCGAACAGAATCTTCAATGCCTGGCCACGGACGGCAAATTGATACTCATTGGTCTTTTGGGTGGCTACACCATCCCCCCTCTGGATTTGCGAAAGATGCTGCTGCGGCGCTGGCAACTGGTTGGCAGTACGTTGCGGGCATTGTCCGTGGCCAGAAAAACCGACTTGGTGCAGGGGTTTATCCGGCAGTTCATGCCGATGTTTATCGATGGGCGATTAAAACCGACGATTGATTCTGTTTATGACGTGTCGGCTATTAATGACGCACACACCAGAATGGAGCAGAACCTGAATATCGGGAAAATCATTGTCCGCTTGAATTTCTAAGGCAGTCTCTCAGAGTTTGATCGAACCGGCGGTTCCGAGCTGTTCAAGCAACGAGTTGAGCGTGTAAATACTGTCACTCTCCCGTGCGGGACAAGGGTTCATGATGTTGTCCCTGTGCAGTTCGGTCACGGTCCTCCCATCCAGCATGGCCTGTTTGAAGGTGTTGATCCGGTGGCGTTGTCTGAAAGTATGTTTGCCCCGAGAATCCTGCCGTCGATCACCCTAGGAGATCAGCTTGATTGCCGACCAACAACGCGCTGAAACCAAGGAAATGACCAAACACCCCCTGCTCAGAAAAAGGAGGCTCAACAGTACGCAAAACGTACGCAAAACGATTACGACGAAAGACGGCATGTCGATCTATTTCAAGGACTGGGGCGCAGGACTGCCTGTGGTGTTTAGCCACGGCTGGCTGCCACTTTATGCGTTACCCACCCACCGTAAGGAGGCCTTTATGAATAAAAACAACACAAGCAATTCCTCGCCCGTGCTCGGTCGTCGCAGTTTTCTTATTGCGTCCGCCGGCGCCGCTGCTTGGCTCGCGATGGGCGGGCTTTCCGGGACTGCACAGGCAGCAGCCCTGCCCCATGTCTTACCCCCTCTGCCTTATGCCGAGAACGCATTGGCACCGATCATCACAGCCCACACGATCGGTTTTCATTACGGGAAACATCACAAGGCCTATGTAGACAACCTGAATAAACTTGTCACAGGAACAGAATATGCCGACCTGACATTGGAGAAGATTATCACCGGTACGACAGGACGGCCTGAAAAAGCTGCGATCTTCAACAATGCAGCACAAATCTGGAACCACACGTTCTACTGGAAAAGCATG
>JANOIV010000024.1:0-3150 GCA_031407875.1 Desulfobulbaceae bacterium
TACCTTGCCGAATTCTGCTACCGTTTCAACCGCCGGTTTCAACTACATACGATGGTTGATCGGTTAACCTATGTAGCCTTACGGACTCAGCCGGTCCCGCAGCGCCTGCTTAAACTGGCTGAAGTTCGATGGTAATCAGAAAAAATAATCTCTCTATCACTGTCAATCCAGAAACAGGTACTATTTCCTTTACTTTCACTGATGCAAGTGGCAGACAAATAATGCAAACGGCCCACAAAGAAAAGGAAAGAGACCAGAGGAACGGGCAGAGGGAGAACCCAAATTGAGGCCATGAATACCACCAGAAAGAGGCGCAAAAAGCCAGAGAGGGGTTCCCTTTCTGGCTTTTTTTATCTCCAATAGGCTTAAGGTGGGAACGGCTGGGGACGGTATAAAATCGGATGGGGACGGTATAACTTGCCGATTTTATTGGCTGGGGACGGTGGGGACGGCTGGGGACGGCAATTTCCAAAAGTGGGCAATTTTTGACCACTTTTTTACCCCTTCATCTGTGAATTCCACCTATTTTCAAGACCAATATCGGTCTTCTCAAGGCTATTTTTTTGGATAAAGCCCCTTCCAGGCAGGCCACCAGGCCACACGCCAGGCGTTTTTCCGCCGCAAACCTGACACTCCGGCCGCTTTTCCTATCCCGTGCACTCATTTTCAAGCACCTGTCCGAGCCATTGTAACGATATAACATTCCGTTTTTCTGGCTAAAAAAACTTTGTCCGTGTTAAACAGGTGGGGTGCGAAATGCCCGTGAGTGGCATAACCCCAGGAAGGACCCATGTTATTTGGGAGATATCCTGATTTCTTTGGCCGATAAAAATCAGACTATAGGGGCGCGGGGGTAGTTAAAAACAGAGTAGATGCCACGCCAAGGGAATCGAACGGCACCGCTACAGCTCCCGAGGCATGGCTGCAGGTCGAGGGCCTTGACCGTAGCGCCTGGATATCGACACAGCCCGGACACTTCGCTGCAGCTCTTTGACTTCGCCACAGATCCCCGGTGAGGGCTACAGATCGAGGGCTTCGCTGTGGATCAAGGGCTTCGCTGTGGATCGAGAGCGGCAAGTCTCCAGCCACCAGGCCAAAGAAATCAGAAGACCTCGACACAGATCAAGGGCTTCGCTGCAGATTGCCGGTGTCGGCTGCAGGTCGAGGGCTTCGCTGTAGATCGAGGGGGCAAAGATCGGCACAATTTGGCCAAAGAACCCGCAGCGGGTCATTAATTCCTTTTCCGTTTGACAATCTCCACCCTGCCAGCTAACCCGAAAGTCCTAAACAACAACGGTGGATGACCACACCTAAACAGGTCTTTTTTTATTTCTGCAAATCATTTTTGCCGTGAGTGTCCGGGTGTCCGTGAGGCCCTGGGAGCCGTTGTTGGCTTAGGAACGCTCACGGCTTTTTTATTTGGAGGAACCTATGAAAAAGAATCGTTCCAGTAAGGAAGCACAGAAAATCAAGAAACCGCGTTTCGACGCGGCTCTTACCCAAAATGAGGTGTATGATATTGAGTCAGCTTATAATAAAACGTGGGGAGTGAAGCGGCGGACGATGTTTCTTGCGCTTACTCTTTCCAGTCAAGAACTTCTCGAAAAGTTTGATGAAGCCAAAGAAGATAGGGAGGCGATGTTAGCTATGATGGAATTTGTTGCCGAGTACAAAAAACACTTGGAGAATTATCTTGAATTATCCACTACAGCTTTTGCTCGTCTAGCTGCTACAGGGGTATATCACCTGCAACATAAAGCGGGTACAAAAGCGGGTATTTGAAAATGCCTAACAAGTCATTTTTTTTGTATCATGCTGTTTATTAAGAGACTATTAAATTTCATTCGTGTCTTCTCTTGCCAAAATTGCTCAAGGGCTGCAATCATTAAGATTGCAGCCCTTTTTTTGTTTCAGCACACAGCCCGCAGTGTTGTTCCAACCGCAGTAACAGGATGCCGTATAGCACGAAAAAACAAATCCCGCAATCAGGCATTCGCCCGAATCGAGCTCTAGAAATCGGCCAGCAGCCTGCCGTTATTCACAATTAAGTTCCATCATATTATCCTGAATCGACTGAAAATAGCCTCCGTTTTCGGCAAACGAGCCGCGGACCGTATCCCTCTCATTTTCGGCCATTTTCCGGATGGTGACATTCCGGATTGTCAGAAAGATAATTTTCTGCTCATGTCAGATGACCTTACGGAGATTGACCTGCAGGTAAAGTATCTCCTCCCGGCCGGTTTTGTTCATCTGCCCCTCTGTCTCAACCTCCTTTCCATGAATTGCGCTCTTCCAGATGTCTTTCAGCCTGTCAAGTACAACCTCTGTATCTATCAGAAACTCAAGGATTGAACGCTGCATCACTTGTTCTTTTGCGACGACAAACATCCGCAGCATGGTCTCGTCGAGATCAATGATCTTTCCTTCAAGATCGCAGATGAGTATCGAGGGCATGGGCGGAGTCAAAGAGATCACGCATCTTTCGGCGATTGATTTCCAGTTCAGTCTGATAAGTTTTCTGTTCCTCCATCTTCTGGGTGAGCGGAATTCATCTCGGAGAGTTTTGCCGGTTGAGATCCTCAAACAGAGCGGGGAGATCACTGCGCCAAAGAGTGAGACTCTGACCTAATCCATCTGTGCCGAACCAAATAAGGTTACGGAATGCGAGGTCGGCCATCTCCTCAGGCCGAGTACGGGTAAATCCGAAGGTATCATTAAAATTCAGAACTATAAATACATGAAAATGAATCTCTTCTCGTCTTCGCCGGAAACGGCTTTCCTGCGAAACTCGCTTGCTGGTCTTCCGATTTGCCAGAGCGACGCAACCCGTCCATGGGACGGGTGTGTCAATGCCGACAGAAGAATCATCCTTCGAGTCTCAGGGGTTATCAAGTTTCAAGGGAAAGAATGTTCTTGTTTGGCCGAGTCCAGCAGGCTGGTGAATTTCTTCCATCGCCAAGCACCTGTTTAATATTTCTTATTATGGCTCTGAATGAAACTCAGCCGGATATGTTGCTTTCCGGCCTTACCACAGCATTCGCGCCTACATGCGGAGATAGCGTGAACTTTTTGCCGCTATGCCTGCATGGGCGCGTTTCCATCCCAATTTTTACTGAGTATTATATAGAGCCACTTTTCTTATTGATTATT
>JANOIV010000047.1:0-9154 GCA_031407875.1 Desulfobulbaceae bacterium
CCGCAAAATGTTGGCATGGCGCTGGGGATCGGGTTCGCAGATGTTGCAGGGCGCGCCGACCGGTACGTAGAGTTTGCCGTCCGGGCCGAAGGCGATGAACTTCCAGCCATGGTGAGTTTCGCTAGGTAAGGTGTCTGTTACAACCACGGCGGCCGGCGGATGGTCCAGGCGTCGCTCGATTTCGTCATAGCGCAGGATGCGGCTCACCGCCGACACATAAAGACTTCCCTCCCTATAGGCGACGCCCACCGGGAGTTGCAGACCGCTGGCAACCAGGGTTACGCCCTGTGCCTTGAAGTCGGGGCCGAAGCTCACCGCATGCACTTTTCCGGCCTGCATAGAACCGACGAATAACGTGCCGCCACGGTTATCGTGGTGTCCCAGTGTCATCTGCCGGGCATTATCGACGCGAGTCCAGAGCTCAATGGCAAAGCCCGGCGGCAGTTTGATATGTGCCAGCGGCAACTCGGCAGCCGGCGCAGTCAAGGAAATCAGCGTGACGGCCAAGGCAAAGATGAAATTAAAAGTAAAACCGATTCGGCGCATGGCGTTCCCTCACATGGATGCAGAATTCAATTTCTTACTATTCGAAGATCTGCCCTTAAAAAACTCAGCTATCTCAATGCACAACAGGCCGAACGGCAGATATCCCAGATAGCCCAGCACCGGCATTTCAAAGAGCTTGAACCGATGGACATAAGGAATGCTATATATCCATTTGGCCAGACTGTAATAATTCCACATTTCCCAGAAAAAGCCGCATAGCAGGGCAGCCATGGCTGCAGATAGCGCAGGGCGCCAGTCGCCATCGCCCATAGCGGTAAAAAGAGTGAGTTGTCCGCCAATATGCTGCAGAGCGGTCAGGATCAGAAGCGGCGCCAGCCAAAGAAGAGAAAACAGCTCTTCCGGCCATAGGCCTACTCCGACCAGCACTACACAGGAGATCAGAAGTATCGGCCAGTTCAGAAATTCCGGGGCAAATCTCCCAAGGGAGGGTAAGCCGTAAAACCGTTTCCTGAACCACTCCATGCCTGAGATCCACCGCCGGGTTGTATAGACCGCGGGCAATACCGTGGAAAAGGAGATGGTTGCATGAATGCTGTAGGCAAGCGTCCCGTAATTGACGCCAGTATAAAACCAGTCCTGCACAAATTGGTTCAGGTACTCAAAAAACCACCAGAAAACCGCACTGAGCGGAAATAAAACAGCAAAAAATACTGGCTCATGCAGCAACGGACAGGTGCCGGATTGGCGGATACATAAGGCGTTGGCAAACACGATGTATGAAAACCACAGGGGGATGAACGTATGGCGCTGGCATGAGCCGAACCAGGAAAACCGCGTCCAGGCGAAAAACCAGGATACCACTAATACTGCCAAAGCAACCCAGCCCCACAAGGGCAGATTACGCCTAACCTCAGGTGGGCCTGATTCGGACCTTGGTAGATTGCGGCGGACGGCAGCGCCCACAAGGCCCAAAACGCCAACAGCCGGTAAAAGATACAGCATAAAAACCGGCCATGAAAAGGGCTGGTGCGCCGCAGGTGCTGTCAAGGGCGGGAATGAGGCAAAAAGCAGCACTGAACGGTCCGACAGGTAAACACCGATCAGCGGCGCCCCAAGAACCAATATTGTGAAGACGATCAGGATGTATATTTTTCTAATCATATTGAACACTAACTAAGAGCGTTTTGTTATTCGTCCTGCGTTGGCAACACCTCTATTATCTTTGATATTCCGGATCTGTGCAACGGCTGTCTCACTTGTTGGTTCAGCAAAACCCCTTCTCCATATCCCTCCGAAGCGCTTCAGCAATCTGCTTCGGTCCTTGCTGCTCCAGGATTGCCGAGATTGCTCCTTTGTGATACCTCTGGCGACTTGAATAACTCCTCAGGTTGCGTCGTTCGAAGAGATTGAGTTGCAAGAGCCTGGGCATATTTGTTATCGACTGTCCCAATTGAGATTTATATTTCAGAAATGCCAGGGGGAGATTGGATTATTGCCTGTCGTTCAAATCATGTCTCGGAAAAAGTGCAGAGATTTGATTGAGGATTGTGTTATGGTGGGTCATGGTTCGGATCTTCTTGTATTTATATGTTATTTGAAAATTTCGTTATAACACAAGAACTCTCCGAGCCTTTATTGTTGGACTTTATTTGCTAATTTATCAGACAGCAGTGATTGAAGATAGGCCAATGCGAACTTTCATCTTATCTTTCATCAAGTCAAAGACGCTGGAAGTAGGTTCCCAGTATTAAATAAATTTGTCCCAATTTTCTCATTCTCAAATAGCTATTTTTTTGAAGTACTTCCTGCTCAAAAGTATATACAGGTTGGAAATGGCTGATTTAAAAAGGAAGAATATTCATGTCGCGTGCGCCGTCATCGAGCGTAATAGTCTCGTTCTTGCCGCCCAACGAAGCGCCGCTATGGATCTGCCCCTCAAGTGGGAATTTCCAGGAGGAAAAATGGAGCCAGGAGAAAGCCTGGAAGAATGCCTGTGCCGAGAAATTGTTGAAGAATTAGGAGTGAGTATAGAGGTTTCAAGGCCGTTGCAACCGGCACGCCATGAGTATCCGGACGTGACGATAACGCTGTACCCATTTATCTGTTCAATAGCCACTGATGAAATCACTGTCAATGAACACGCGGCTGTGGTCTGGCTGCCGCCTAATCAACTTCATGTACTTGACTGGGCCGAAGCAGACCTTCCGGTTCTTGCCACCTACTGCCGACAATTGAAGGAAGTGAAGGGATGACGCAAAAACCGTACTACGGTATTTATGACGCCCTCCTTGATCAATCCTTACTGGATCTTCTGACCCAGATCCCCGAGCTGCGCACGGTCCTCGGAAAAATTGATGTCGAGGAGCAGCCGGCTCGTTACGCGGCTTTCGTTGCAAGAATCTTGGAGCAAACCCTGCGAGTGATTGCTGACCCAGAAAGTCGGCTCGCTCTTGCAAATCAGATCATTGATATTCTTGCCGGCGAAACGGGTATGGGCCATCTGGAAAAACACAGGCTTATTGCTGGCCGGAAGTCGCTGTTGTTGGAGATCACCCCGCCCGGTTATGGGACATCTGGAATCCCCAGACCTCATACCTCCATCGTGGAAAGCAGCCTTTTTACCGGCTCACCGAGGGAACCACAGCTTGTTCATGAGCTTTTGGAGGAGATGCGTTCCGCTGATTCGGTCGATATCCTGGTTTCGTTCATCAAGTGGTCCGGTTTACGTCTGCTGATGCCAGGTTTTGAAGATTTGCGGGACCGAGACGTTCCGGTGCGGTTGATTACAACTTCATACATGGGGGTTTCAGATGCACCGGCTGTCGAATGGCTGGCTGCGATGCCCAATATAAGCGTGAGGATCTCCTACGATACAGAAAGGACAAGGCTGCATGCCAAGGCTTATCATTTCAAGAGACATTCGGGTTTTTCAACCGCCTATATTGGTTCCGCAAATATGTCTCACGCAGCGATGACCAGCGGCCTGGAATGGAACCTGAAAGTGACGACCCAGGATATGCCTCACATCTTAGAGAAATTTATTGCTGAGTTCGAAACCTACTGGCACAGCCAGGAATTTGTCCCTTTTGATTCCAGCGACTCTGTCCATCTTCGTAAAGCCATTGATCGGGCACGCAACCCCGGTGCGACATATCCGACTGTTTTTTTTGATTTGCGCCCACACCCATTCCAGGAGCGGATACTCGAGGCGCTGGTTCTGGAGCGCTCGACCCGTCTCCATGCCCGAAATCTGGTTATTGCCGCGACCGGCACCGGCAAGACGGTCATTGCCGCTTTCGACTATCAACGATTTCACGAGCGGAAAAACAAGCAGGCCAAGATACTGTTTATCGCCCATCGCCAGGAAATTCTGCAACAGGCGCTTGCAACGTTCAGAAACGTGTTGCGTGATCCCAACTTCGGCGAACTGCTGGTTGGTCCTTTTACGGCTACCCGCCTGGAACATCTCTTCTGTTCAGTGGGAATGCTGACGAGCCGACGGTTGTGGGAACAGGTGGGGCGCAATTTTTACGACTATATTGTCATCGATGAGGTTCATCACGGAACCGCAGCCAGCTACCGGCCGATTTTTGATTATTTTGAGCCGGAAATTTTGCTCGGGTTGACCGCGACGCCGGAACGGATGGATGGCGGGAATGTGGCCACGGATTTTGGCGGTCGCTTTGCCGCCGAGATCCGGCTTCCTGAAGCGTTGGAAGAAAAACTCCTGTGTCCTTTTCACTATTTTGGTGTGGCCGACCCCGTGGCCATTAATGGGGACCGTTTCTGGGCAAATGGCAGATACGATACAAGCGAACTGGAAAAAGTTTATACCGGAGCGCATTTTCAGGCCCGGCAGCGACTTGATGTCGTTCTTGCCGCACTGAAGCGGTATGAGCCGAATTTAGAGACTACCAAAGGCGTTGGATTCTGTGTCTCTATCAAACATGCCGTCTACATGGCCGAGATGTTCAGCCATCAGGGAATTCCCTCGGCAGCTTTTGTGTCCGGCATAGATGGCGTAAGCTGTTCCGCTATGCTAGATGATCTCAAATCGGGGAACCTTTCCTTCCTGTTTACCGTTGACAAATTAAGCGAAGGAATTGACGTGCCCGAAATGAATGTCGTACTCTTCCTGCGACCTACGGAAAGTCTGACGGTGTTTCTCCAACAATTGGGCCGGGGGCTACGGCACGCACCGGGCAAGGATTGCCTCACTGTGCTGGATTTTGTTGGACAGGTTCATCGGCGTTATCGCATGGATATCAAATTAAAAGCCCTGCTGCCGAAATACCGGTATTCCATCGATCGCGAGGTGGAAAATGATTTCCCCCACCCGCCGACTGGTTGTTCGATCCAGTTGGACCGACTTTCGCGGCAGTATGTTCTAGAGAATATCAGAACAAATCTGCGCAATCTTGCCGCCCAGGTGCCGGACCGCTTGCAGACGTTTGAGGCGGAAACTGGCCAGGAACTCACCTTTGGCAACTTCGTGCGCTATTACGATTATGAACCTGAGCGTTTGCTGGCGGCGGAGAGCTGGACCGGATGGAAGTCAAAGGCGAAACTGGCGCCAATCCCGGCCGACCCTGATTTATCCCGCCTCAGAAAGTCTCTGGTTCGGGCAGCCTTTGTCTCAGGACCGGCTGAGATCGCCTCGCTGCGCCAGGTCCTCGGTCTGCTTGCCATAGGAAACGTAGCTGCGGCTATGAATGTGGCTGGTGAACGAGCTACTGCGATTCATTATCGATTGTGGGCAGATACCGGCACTGTCCTTGGCATTGATTCTCTGGAGGAAGGATTCCGGCGGCTTTGCCGGAATCCTTCGATCCTTCTTGACCTGGATGAGATTCTGACCTGGGCTGAAACTGAAACATCGGTCAGCGGTGTGGTGCCGGAACTGCCCTTCGCTTGTTCTTTTGAATTGCACGCCCGGTACGGCATCAGGGACATACAAGCGGTCTTTGGGCATGCGACCCTGGCCACTGCTGGTCAGAGGGGCGTTGGGGTCCTTCATTTCGCAAATATCAAGACGTATGCGCTCCTGATCACCTACCAGAAAACCGAAAAGGAATTTTCTCCGAGCACGATGTATGCTGACTATCCCATCAGCCGGGAACTATTGCACTGGGAGTCTCAATCAAACACAACCCAACGGTCAACATCCGGGCAGAACCTGATTGACCATGCGGCGCTGGGATACACTATCCTCATCTTTGCTCGCGACCAAAAAAAATGTAATGGATACACCGTACCGTTTGTGTACCTGGGACCGGCCCAGCGGGACAGCTTTGAAGGCGAAAAACCAATCAAAATGGTATGGGCGCTGAAATTTCTAATGCCCGCTGAGATGTTTGAAGAAAATCGAAAAGGAGGCTAATGGACCCGCTAGGATGGAATTCGGGGGACACCATACCGAAAACCAACAAATGCACCGGTTAAACAGTTGATTCTCACATTCCCAAAGTCACACTACCTCCTGTTTATCGACAAAACCGAGCCACGTACGAACAAAATCAAACAAAAGAGGAGACAGGCAAATGGAACAAAATGATAAAGAAATGAAATGTTCTCTGTGTGGCCAGACAGCCTCAGGCAAATTCGTCGGAGATATTTGTCCCGGCTGCAGTTTGACATATTGGAAGTGCCAAAAGTGCGGCTACACCATCACAGCAGCCAATCCGCCGAATATCTGTCCGGAGTGCAATGAAGAATGCGAGTTTCGCAATGTTACCTGTTATACGCCGGACTGTGGCGGGCCTGGCCGTATCGATCCTCGGTTTTAAATGTACGTTTGCACGTAAGCGTCGAAACTTACATAGAAAGCTCCAGTCGGGAAAAAGTCTTGTTTGCACGTTCCACGTCAAATCTCTGTGTACCGAACTGCTGATTTCAAACCACATTTTCGGGACGTTTTTAAGGCGGAAGGTCTATTATCCTGAACAGGTCATAGAGAGTTAGGTTAATGCTGCTAACAAATACAGGGACACCATACCTATTAATCTGACGTCTTCTGGCGGCTCGCTGCAGGTTGTCTTCCAACAAGTCGAGAAAGGTATTCTCTCCCATTGCCCGTCCCGTCCGCTCATGCCCGCGTATCTTGTTTGCATCCCCTTCGTCCGGGTCAGATAGAAACAATTTCCAATCACAGACCAACTCCAGCAAAGGCTCGACCTTGACCAGTAGATCGTCATTCACTTCGGCATGTGCCCGGGCGCTGCTCCATTGCCAGACATAGGGAGCGGCAGCACGTCGTGCCCGAACCGGATTCATTTCGATGTATTTTACCGCTGTTATCAAATGCTTTGCGTCGATAGTTCCAAATTTCGGGGTGACACGATACCGAATACCAACAATAAAACACACCGGGTAAACAGTTGATTCTCACTTTACCAAAGTCAAAATATCTCTTATTTATTGACAATACCGAGCCACGTACGAACTAAATCAAACAAAAGAGGAGACGGGCAAATGGAACAAAATGATAAAGAAATGAAGTGTTCTCTGTGTGGCCACACAACCTCCGGTAAATTCGTCGGAGATATTTGTCCCGGCTGCAGTTTGACGTATTGGAAGTGCCAAAAGTGTGGCTACACTATCACAGCGGCCACTCCGCCAGATGTCTGTCCAGAGTGCAATGAAAATTGCGATTTCCGCAATATTACCTGTTATACGCCGGACTGTGGCGGGCCTGGCCGTATCGATCCTCGGTTTTAAATGTAAGTTTGCACGTAAGCGTTGAAACTTACATAGAAAGCTCCACTCGAAAAAAGTCTTGTTTCCACATTCCACGTCAAATTTCTGTGTACCGAACTGCTGATTTCAAACCAAATTTTCGGGACGTTTTTAAGGCGGAAAACTATTATCCTGAACAGGCAATAGAGAGTTAGGTTAATGCTGAGATTTTGGCTCCAAACCTTGCGACGCGCTACAGTAGGAACAAGAAAGGGGCTACCGGATGGCAGCCCCTTTTTATATAACTTCAACGCAATGAGATGAATCAGACAATCTCATGCGAGAGGGATAAGACAATCTGAGGCAACCCTGCCACCATGCCACTTTCTAAGGTTGATGCTTTAGAGTGGTTTAGGTCAGTGGCTTTGCGTCCCATCCTTTCGAAATGGTTTGCTTTTCTCTACTTGTTACTCTACTCATCATGAGGGAATGTGTCAAGGTAGCCCTTTAGGAGCGAGGGGGATCGGATACCTATTCCCATAGCTCAAGGGTTTTTCCTTTTATCAGGGCCTTGATTTTGCCGATTGTCCGGGGTGCTGTGAAGTCGCCGGCAATTGGAAGCTTGAATCCCTCGATACCCTGAGAAAAAATCACCCCTCGATCAAACCTTCACCGGCCAGCGTTGAAGGGCTTGACAGAAATATTGACTTATACTTGACACTGGAATAGGCTTTTACCATGACCTATACGCCCCAATTCATAATCACCCCGGGCCTGCTCGCTGAAGTTGAACAGGTGGCGGCGTTGCGGGAGAGGATTCAAAGCACCGTCGTGGACCTTGCCCGGGTGCCCGCTCTGCAGAAAGACACGCGCACGCGTAACGTCCATGCCTCGACAGCCATCGAGGGGAACCCGCTGACCCTGGAACAGGTCCGTGCCCTGGAGGAAGGGCGTGAGCTTTCATCCTCCGATACCAGGCACAAGCGAGAAGTCCTCAATTATTTTGCCGGACTGCGCTACGTGGAAAAAAACGCGGCAAAAACAAATATCCGCCATGAGGACATTCTCGAACTTCATCGGATCCTGGCCGGAGAGGTGATGTATCAGGGCGAGGCCGGTACCTACCGGACTATTACCGTACGGGTCGGGCCGTATCTTCCACCTGCACCGGATGCCGTATCGGGCTTGATGTTCGAATTGCTGGAATGGTGGAACACGACCGCGCAACATCTCTCGCCGGTCCTCAGTTCAGCCATCCTGCATTACCGCTTTGAGGCCATCCATCCCTTTGCCGATGGCAACGGCCGCACGGGTCGGGCTCTGGCCCTATGGGAGCTCTATAGGCGCGGCTTTGATACCCATCATATTTTCTCGGTGGATGAATATTACTGGGAAGATCGGCCAAGGTACTATGCCGCCCTCAGTGGAGTACGACAGGCTGGGGAGGATTTGACGGCCTGGTTGGAATACTGTGCGGCGGGACTACGGAAGACACTTGAGCAGGCCTGGCTGCGCATCCAGTCCCTGCAGGTAACGTCTACGGAAAAACTGGTCTTGCGGCCCCGCCAGGAGCAGCTTCTTCATCTCCTGCGCGATCACGGCAGCATGGCCCCCGGAGAAATATGGCAGGCCCTGGGGGTGTCCCGGCAAGGGGCGATGGATCTGTTGCGACCGCTGCTTGACGCCGGACTGGTCGAAAAGGTTGGCGGCAAAAAGACCGGACGTTATGTGTTGAGGAATCAATGAACGACGCCGAAACCGGTCAGTATCAAAAGGGTTCGGCAGCTGCGCAACAAAATACTCAATGAAAGCCGTGAAGATGCATTCCGCTCGCTTGACAAGGAACAACACGGCAATAGCACTGTACAAAATCTCCATTTTTGCATCCCTTGCTTTCGTCGCATCGCTGTTGTGCGGCTGTTCCATGCTGCTCCCTGCCAACTCGCCGCCGCCCACCTTGTTCTCGTTCGAC
>JANOIV010000049.1:0-69912 GCA_031407875.1 Desulfobulbaceae bacterium
AATAAGCCCCGACAGGATCTGGATCATCAGGCCGTGCTTGCTTCTTGAGATCAGGTGATACACTTTGAGATGTCGCTTCCACCAGGCAAAGAATGTCTCAATATCCCAACGGAGCTTATAAATAAAGGCAATTTGCTCTGCGGTCAGTTCAAAGCGGTCCGTGGCAACCCAGAAGGGCTTTCCTCCGATATTATAACCGACCAAACGGAGAGGTTTTTCGGTCTGATTAACGCCCTGCTGTCCAAGGAGAACTTTTGCGTCATAGAAAACTGGGCTCTTGGCTGATACAGGGTAGCTTTCCAGACAGGTTTTTATGGTATTTGCCTTGATCCGGCACACGAAGTGTTTGCCATCTGTCTGGAGGATGTCGAAGTTTTTGTGGCTCTGGTAGCCTCGATCAAGGACGCCGGTTTCACCCGGTTCCAGGATCTTGCTGACAAATGGCCGTTCGCCGCCGTTGCCGGCGGTAAGGAATATTTTCCGCGGGATACCGCGATTGATGTCAAAACCAATATGCGTTTTTGCTTTCTTGGCTCCTCCACGATAATCCGCCCAGACCATGGAGAGGACAGCATCAATCAGGGAGCCATCGATTGACACGAGTTGACCGAGTTCTGGGTGCTTCTGTGGTAAGAGTGCAGCGGCTTGTTTCTGCAACTCTTCGAAGACGTAGAGAAACTGCTCAAGACCTCTCTCGCCCATGGCCTCAAAGAAAGCGCTCTTGGCAATACCTTTCTCCGGGGCGATATGTTCTCTGGCAAAGTCATCCTCTTTCAGGGACTGAATAAGATGCCGTCCAGAGGTATGTTCTTCCAGATGAAAGAAAATGAGGGCGTTGAGCTGGTCTTTAAATTCCATTTTCAGAGGTTTGTTACACCGGGATAGAAGCTCAGGAGTTTCTTCCAGGATTTTGGCCAAAGGATTCTCAAGTTGTTTAAACGAGAGAGCCGAGTACTTGAGCTTGGGCGACAGCGATCGTAGCATTTTCATAACTCATTAGAATAATAGGTTTATTATGAAAATTGTGGCGACCGACGCTCATTGATTTGTCAAGTTAAAAATGCTCCTTCAAGATAAATATTTACGCCGGATTTACTGCACGTTTCTATCCGGACATCACTGATAAATTGCAGGAAAAACAAATCATTGGTCAAAGGAAGGATGGCCGGAAAAAGGTAGGATGACTGTATGAATACAACCGAATGGCATCGGCAAAATATCGAGGAGGTTATGGCGGGTCTCGGTTCCGCAAAGAAGGGGCTTAGCGTCGAGGAGGCAACACAGCGGCTCAAACGGTACGGCCCGAACGAGTTACAGGAGAAAAAACGAAAATCCCCCTTCGTGATGTTCCTCGATCAGTTCAGGGATTTCATGATCCTGATCCTTATCGGCGCCGCTGTCATTGCGGGGTTCATCGGCGAACTCTCGGACACGATCGCTATTGTCGTCATCGTCATTCTCAATGCCGTCATCGGCTTTGTCCAGGAATACCGGGCGGAAAAGGCCATAGAGGCGCTGCAGAAAATGGCCGGGTCGACCGCAACCGTTCTCCGGGCAGGAATGCCCATGACGGTGCCCGCCGCCGAAATCGTTCCCGGCGATATTGTCGTC
This sequence comes from Desulfobulbaceae bacterium, assembly GCA_031407875.1. Taxonomy (GTDB): domain Bacteria; phylum Desulfobacterota; class Desulfobulbia; order Desulfobulbales; family Desulfocapsaceae; genus Desulfoprunum. The sequence goes on from JANOIV010000049.1 coordinate 1,612, forward strand.
CTTGAGGCGAGGAATATCGTACCCGCCAACCTGAGGCTGTTCGAGGCGGTGAACCTCAAGATTGAGGAGGCTGCCCTCACCGGCGAATCGGTCCCCGTTGAAAAGCACACGGACCTGTTGTCCAGCGAAGACCTGCCCCTCGGGGACCGGAAAAATATGTCCTACCGGGGAACCTATGTAACCTACGGCCGCGCCAAAGGGGTAGTGGCGGCGACCGGAATGCTGACGGAACTGGGAAAAATCGCAGACATGCTCCAGAGCGCCGGAGAGATAAAGACGCCCCTTGCAGAAGAGATTGACTGCGTCCGGGCAGAAGCTTGCAATCGTCGTCCTCGTCATCTGCGCCATCGTCTTTATGGTCGGTGTAATCCGGGGAGAGGCGCCGCTCCTGATGCTCCTCACCGCCATTTCACTGGCCGTTGCCGCGATCCGCGAAGCGCTTCCGGCAGTCGTCACCATCTCTCTGGCGATTGGGGCGAAAAAACTGGTGCAGCAGAACGCCCTGATCAGAAAACTCCCTTCCGTGGAAACGCTCGAGGGGACAAAGGGGCAGACAAAGGGGTCACAGTCGACAAAGGGGTCAAGTCTGCCGTTGGCTTTTGAAAAGTTTTCCTTTATTTCTTCATAAGATAAGGGTTAATCCCTTTGTTCTTCCCAGGAAACAATCTCTTTCTTGGGATTTCACAGTAATTATCGGAACACAATACCCATTTTACAACCTTTCTCATAATAATAAAATCTACTGCCTTTTCAGCTGCTTAATCAACAATCTCCTCACCGGGCTTGGTATCTTTGAAGTTCAACGGCTTCGTCTCACTCGTCATCTTCTCAACACGAAACACGTTCTTGCGCACGACGCGCCGCAGAACAATATCGACCAGTGTTGTGCTGTTGGCATGCAGTGCTTTCTCAAGCATATCCGCTGACGCCTTGACCTCACACGGGAGGTAGTGAACAAACCCGCTGTCGGGTCGGGCTGCTATCCTGAAGCCCAACATCTCGGCCCCTGGCATCTCTGCACGGACGATCTTGTCGTCTTTGCCCCTGACAGCTTCCGTGCCCTTCATCACGTCGCGGTTAAAAAAATAGGTGATGGTCTCGGGATTGACACGATTGCGCTGGCGGTCAACGAAAAACCCTTGTGGCAGGTGGTTGGGGTTGGCTTTCGGACCGGCGGTGAGCAGAAGGTCGTAATCAGGAACCGGATGCCCCTCGTCATCACGTACTCGAAAGACCACCATTGCATACCTGTCGTGCACGAAGCTGACTTCTGACCTGAACAGCCGTCTTGTAACTTCCAGTTGCTCATTTTTCTGGACCGTGTCCGTGTCAGCCTGGAACTGATCGCACAACAGTCCGTACTGATCCTCTGTCTGAACTCGAACGCAGGCCAGAACGGCATCGACGGTTTCCTGGCTCTTTATGTCGCCCTGTGTTTCCTTGACGCTGCGCATGATACCCATATCCGTACCCGAGTGAGATTTGCCGTTTATCACCCGCAAGGCCGTTTTCGGCGCCAGTTTGAACTCCTCGACCTTCAACTCGTCGGCTGAAAATGTGCCCTTCTTGCCCGCTTTTGGCGTCGGCACCTCTTGCACCAGTTTGATGTATCTGCCACAGAGATTCGCGGCCGCGACCCGCACAACACCATCCGATCCCATCTCACCGGTATAGGAATTCAGGTTGTCGTATAAAGCCCGATCAATGCTCTGGCCGGTAAGGACGAAGGGAAAGACACCATGCGGACCGATCTGACTGCCGGTGCTGCGGATCCAGCCCGTGTTGAGATTCCACGCCTCCGCACTGCCGAGCTCCAGCCAGTCCAGTACCCCCTGACCGGGCTCGACTCCTCCGAACCACGACTTCAGGCGGCTCAATCGCCCCTTGCCGAGTTGGGCCAGGGCGGAACCGTAATTGGCGGGTGCCAGCATGACAAGGTGGCTCATCGGGCAGATTCCGGACTGAGGATTCGTTTCATAATAGCGGTGCCACCAATCGCGGATGACCGGCCCGCCGGTTGAATGGGTGATACAGACAAAGCGGGTTCCATCTTGCAGGACATCGGCTAGCTCATCCTCAATCGCCGTGCGGAAGGCCTTGGAGATATCACTGAGGCGTACCTCATCGTGGAAGCTGATATAGCGACCGAGACAAATCTCCTCAACCCGGATATTGATTCCCAGAGCGCTGGCTTCAGTGCGCAGCCGAACGGGCAGCCCTCCGTAGGTATCGGTATTGGTGACGCTCCAGCCATGCACGAAAACAATGACGGTTTTGCCGGTCGGCATTTTGATTCTCCTTATGGCTTGAGGATAAGGTTTCCAGAGAGGCTGAGTTCTTTCTCCAACAATTCTTTCCTACCCAGCCCCCGTCAAAAAAAAAAGCCGCACCGTCAAACATATCCTGACAGCAACGGCTCAATGAATCTCAATCATTTTTTCCAAGGAATTCATTATTTCTTCCCTTAAAAGTCTTCTTCAGTTAATGGGAGAACTACTGCTACAACAGAAGAAAGTCAAGACACAAGTTCCTGTTTTGTTGCGCAAAGCTAAAAGGCAGTTTCTGCTTCAGAATAACTTCAATATTTCCCATGTTTTCAAATTGTTAGAGTTCCAAGGGCAGAGGGACGCCGTTAATATTTTCAGTTTTGCTTTTGGCTACGCTCTGTTATTATCTACCTGCATGTCACGACAGGCCAAAATAGACGCCCCTGAGGCATTACAGCATAGAATTGTCCGCGGAATCGAACGTCGGGAGATTTTTTGCAATAAAAACGATTCTGACGACATCCATGCCCGCACCTTGGGCGAAACGAAGTCCGACTGCTGCGCGGATCTCTTATCCCCAACCATTTCCAGGTCCTCCTAAAGACCGCTACCACTCCCCTTACCTCGGTTATGCCCAGGCAGTTGAGCGCATACGCGGGTTCGTGCCGGCGATTGCCCCGGCTCTTCGCCAAGGTGAGAAACGTGCCCGTAATAACAATTTATTTCGTAACTGCTCCTCATTATTAAGTGCGTCCCCATGTTCTTACAGTCTATATGGCATCACATTGGCCTTCTCGTTCTCTTGCTCGGTCAGTTGATCCTGATTGGCTATCTGCTGATAGAGCCGATACCGCAGGGGAAAGGCTGAAGAACAACTTAATGAAATTAAGGAAACGCTGGAACAGCGCATGGCTGATCGCACGGTGAAACTGCAGGAAAGCGAAGTCCGTTATCGCGCCCTGTTCAACAGCATGTCTGAAAGATTTGCCCTCCACGAGATTATTACCGACGCCGACGGAAAACCTGCCGACTACCGTTTCCTGGAGATCAATCCGGCCTTCGAACACCTCACCGGCCTGAGTCGAGAGACGGTGGTCGGAAAAACGGTGCAGGAAGAGATTCCCGGCATCGAGGCCGATTGGATCGAAACCTACGGCCGTGTGGCACTCGACGGAACCCCTGCCCATATCGAGAACTATGCCGCCCCCTTGAACCGTTGGTATGAGGTCTTCGCCTACCAGCCGAAACCCGGACAATGTGCCACGATCTTCACTGACATCACCGAACGTAAAGGGGGTGGAGGAGGCCTTACTGGAGAGCGAAAAAATGCTCGATCGGGCCCAGGAGATCGCCCATCTGGGCAGTTGGGAACTGGATCTGAGCAAGAACGAGCTGATCTGGTCCGACGAGGTGTACCGCCTCTTTGGCCTGGAGCCCCAGGAGTTCACTGCCACCTACGAGACCTTCCTGGAATATGTCCATCCGGATGACCGTGCCGCAGTCAATACGGCGTATTCGAGTTCTATTCAGGAGGGCAGGGGCTCGTATGAGATCGAGCACCGCGTGATTCGCAAGAACACCGATGAAATCCGCTGCGTCCACGAGAAGTGTCAGCACGTACGAAATGCTGACGGGCAGATCATCCGCTCGCTGGGAATGGTGTTTGACATCACCGAGCGCAAGCGAGCCGAAGAGGAGCTGCAACGCTTGACGCATTTCCCTGGGGAGAATCCCAACCCCGTAATGCGCTGCAGCCCCGACGGGGAAACTTTATACGCCAATGTGCCGGCCCGGCTCTGGCTGGCGACCCTTGCCCGGCAAGCCGCCGGGCCACTGCCTGACCCCGTGCGCGAGCTCGTGGCCGAAGCCCTCCCCTCCGATATTCCAGTTGTCGTATTGACGACCTCCGAGGATGAAGGGGACATCCTCAAGGCCTATAAACTGCATGCCAATTGTTACATCTCAAAACCGGTTGATTTTGTCCGGTTCACTGAAATAATCAGGCAAGTGGAGAGCTTTTGGCTTCAATTAGTCAAGCTTCCAAATAGAAGTGATGAACTATGAAACAAAAAATCACTGTGTTGATCGTTGAAGACAGTCCAGATGATTATTTTTTTCTGAAAGAGGTCCTTCAATCATCTGAAGAAGTTGAAGCAATAATTTTCCATGAGGGCCGTCTCGGAGGGGCCTTTTCTGCTGCAGAGAACAATGGAATCGATGTGGCGATCATCGACCTTTCTCTGCCGGATAGTTTTGGCCTGGATACATTTGTTTCTTTTCATGAAAGATATCCATTGCTCCCGACGATTATCATGGCTGGAGCCAAGGATCAGGATATGACCTTTGAGGCCGTTCAGAAAGGTGCCCGACTATCTTTTTAAGGGAGAGTTCTCATCAACCGCCATCGTCCAAAGCATTCGCCACGCCATCGAACGTCAGCGTTTAATGACAGAATTACGAATAGCCCTTGATCATGTGAAACGGCTCCAGGGAATGTTGCCGATTTGTTCTATATGCAAAAGTATCCGCGATGACAAGGGTTATTGGGATTGTATTGAATCGTATATCTCCAAGTATTCAGAGGTGAAACTTAGCCACAGTATTTGTCCTGAATGCGCGGAAAAACATTATCCTGAATTTTTCAATCCTGAAGTGTGATGGTGAGAAGAAGTCGTTTTCGAGGGCGATCTCAATGTGTGCCGTTGCGGTGAAAGGCGGTTATGCGCACTGGGTGTACCACAAATTTTTGGGCAACCGAACCACCGGTCACCGGTTTGGGCCACCGTCGGCGGCCGGCCCGGGCGAATTTGCCGGTTCCGCCTCTCGGCTGAGCAGCTCAGCAGGTGACAGGCACTTCATGAGCATAGCGGAGAGATTTTTAAAGCTAATTGGCTTTTTTAAGTATCCTGCCGGGTTGAGTGGCTCAAGCAACTCCTGGTTGGCACTATTCAGATAGCCGGAAGTGATGACAACCTGCACATCCTCGCACAGCTTTTTCAAATGCCGAAACGTCTCTATGCCGTCCATTCGCGGCATCTGTATGTCCATCAGGACACAACCGATTTCGTGGCCGTGTTGCTGATACAACGACAACGCTTCAATTCCATCACGGGCTGTGAGGACAGGCAAACCGACCTTTTTTACCATTTCTGAGGTGATGGCCAAGCAAATTTCCTCATCATCGACAATTAGAACAACAGCTTGCTCGGACATGTAACCTCATTTTTCACCGATGTTGGAGGTGATAAAAATTTGCTTTCTACAGGAGCCCTAAAACAAGTACTCTCCTGCTCACGGCCAAGGCCTTCTGTGTCAAAATCCTAGACTGTTCATTCGTTTGAGGCAAGTGAATCTTGCTTCCCCGGCAATCAATATCATGATGGGACGCCAGGAAGGATAATGGAGGACGCCTTTAACATCTAAGGCGTTGTTTTTGGAGCGCTCTGATCTTTTCAGCTGCACGTCACCTCAGGTCAGACTGCTCCGGAGTTTTTTTCTTCGTAAAACGGGCATGCCTCACATGACCGATCAGCCATGTGAGGCGGCCCCATCTAGCTGTTACGGAAATTCAATGACAGCTGTCTTTTCACCTTTCTTCTCACTGGTGCTGACCTTCAGTTCCATACTGTTGTTGCGAAAGCCGAGGGCCAGTAGTGTTTCGCCCTTGGTACTGTCAATGTGCGTGATCTCCCTGACCGCCTTGATGATTTTCTCACCGATAACCGATCCGGGGGTCGGGAGTTCTGTTTTCTTGTACTTCGCCGTGACCGTGACCGCCCCATCTTTATCCTGTTGAATGGAAACTTTTTCCGCATTGTTGTTGATACCATGCAGAACCGCCAGGGCGAGCCATTTCAGGGCAGCTTCGTCCGTGTCTTTATCCTGCTGTAGCTTGGACATTTCCTTGAGCGGATCGGTCGTTGCGAAACAGTCGCACAGTTCCTGAACTTTGAGATGCAGACTTGTGGATTCTTTCATGATGTTTCTCCCTGGTTGTGGTTGTGGTTGTGTTCGATTTCGGACAGCGACGAGTTGAGTGTTGCCTACGGAAAATCTGTTGTTCCCCATTCCGGTACTGAAACGAATCTGTCTCAGATAATAACTACAATATTACCCGAGGCAATATGTGGGCAAGGCCCTGTCAGGCAACAACCGGAAACGCAGAAACGGCTGCCGGCATATTTATGATTCCGCATCGCCAGACTTGCCCGCCGGCGGCTTCATAAAAGAAGTCATCATCTCCATGGGGATGGGGAAGATGATGGTGTTCGAGGTCTTTTGGGTGGCTATATCGGCCAGAGTCTGGAGATAGCGCAGCTGCATGGCCTGGGAGTTGCGGGAGATGATTTCGGCGGCCGCCAGGAGCTTTTCCGAGGCCTGGAATTCACCTTCCGCATGGATGACCTTGGCCCGTCTTTCGCGTTCCGCCTCCGCCTGCCTGGCGATGGCCCGGATCATCGACTCGTTGAGATCGATATGTTTTATCTCCACGTTGATTACCTTGATTCCCCAGGCATCGGCACGCTTGTCGATGATCTCCTGGATGTCGTTGTTCAGTTTGTCCCGCTCGGCAAGCATCTCATCAAGTTCATGTTGTCCCAGCACCGACCGCAGGGTCGTCTGGGCCAGTTGGTTGGTTGCGTTCAGGAAATCCTCTACCTGGATGATGGCTTTTTCCGGGTCGATCACCCGAAAATAGAGGACGGCATTGACCCGCACCGTGACATTGTCCCTTGAGATGACATCCTGGGGCGGGACGTCCATCGTCACCACCCGCAGATCAACTCTGAAGGCCCGTTGGATTCCGGGAACGATGATACGCAGCCCCGGTTTTTTGACGGTCTGAAACCGGCCCAGAAAGAAGACCACCAGTCTCTCATATTCGGCAACGATCTTGAACGAGAGAGCAAACAAGCCGACGGCTAGGGCCAGCGGGGCAATATATTGCAGCAGATTTGGTGAAATCATATCACTTTTCCTCCTCGATCTTTTCAACAGTCAAGACCAATCCCTCCTTGGTCGTGACCTTCACTTTTTCGCCTCTTTGCAACTTTTCGCCGGATTTTGCCTGCCAGGATTCTCCCAGAAGCCAGATCCTGCCGTCGCCGGAAAAATCATCGATGGCCTCACCGGTCATGCCGATGAGCGCCTCAGCTCCGGTCCTGATGGGTTTACGGCGGAGGGAGAACGACCGGCCCATTAACCAGAGAATAAAGGCAGCGGAGAACAGTGTCGTGCCCGCTATCAGGGGGAGGGAAATACGCAGGCTCTCGTCTTCGAGAAGGATGAGGGAACCGACACCAAAGGCCACGATGCCACCAATGCCAAGCGAGCCGAAACTTGGGACGAAAGCTTCACCGGCAATCAGGAGTATGCCGAGAATAATCAGGGCCAGACCGCTGTAGTTGATCGGCAGGACCTGGAATCCATACAAAGCCAGAAGGAGCGATATGGCGCCGGCCACGCCGGGTAGAAAAGCACCGGGGCTGGCCAGTTCATAGATGAGCCCGTACACCCCGAGCAGCAGCAGAATGTAGGCCACATTGGGGTCGCTGATGACAGCCAGCACCTTGTTCTGCCAGGTGGGGAGAATGTAAACCGGGCTCAGGTCAGCTGTTTTGAGTTGCCCAGTGCCTGAACCGATAACCACGTTCCTGCCGTCCGCCTGGCGGAGCAGGTCGGTAAGGTCGGTTGCGACAATATCGACAACCTTGAGCGCCAGGGCTTCCCTGGCGGTCAGGCTCACAGCCTCGCGTACCGCTTTTTCAGCCCAGTCGGCATTACGGCCGTATCGTTCCGCCAGGGATCTGATGTAGGCGGCAGCGTCATGGACCATTTTCCGCTCCATTGCGCTGCCCTCTGGTACCGTCTGTTCTTCTTGAGGTTTTTCTTTTGATTTTTCCGGAGTATTCGGGGTATTCGGGAGGCCGCCTATCTGGATCGGGGTGGCTGCCCCGAGGTTGGTTGTTGGCGACATGGCGGCGATATGGCTGGCATAGAGAATGTAGGTGCCGGCACTGGCCGCCCGGGCTCCGGCCGGGAAAACGTAGGTCAGGACAGGTACAGGAGAATTGAGAATACCCTGAACGATATCCCGCATCGCGTGGTCCAATCCACCCGGGGTATCCATCTGCAGGACGACGACCCGAGCCCCTTCTTCGGCAGCTGTTGCCAGGCCTTTCTGGATATACTCGCTGACAGCGGGGCCGATGACGCCTTTGATTTCGAGTACGACGGCGTGCGGGGGGCGGCCTGCGGCGTCTTGCGGCAGAAGAGCCGACACCAACAGCAGCAGACAGGGAAGAAAGACGCGGAACCGTGAGGTTCTATCAAGCCTGACTGGTTTTTCAAGAGCAGAATACACCATGAACCACCTCCGCCGGACAATGAAGATCCAACCTGCATAATATCATAAACGGGAGGGGACGAGTTAGGAAAAACAGAGGCAGGAGAAAAACCAGGGACGCCCCCCTCTTTCTATCAAAGTCGGCGTAACTATTCAGTATATACTATTATTATTGTCATCTCGGCAGGCTTTAAGCCGGAACCCGGGGTATTATTGTTTAAAAACTGGATCCTCAACAGAGGTATTCAGGGATGACAGACATTGTCCGCGTAACCAGAGATCCAGCTGAATAGTACTGTGGGAAAAGCAACCCAGCCCCTCCCACTCTCCCCATCCATTTTTCCCATAAAATGCGCCTTGCCGGATCAATATTAAGACCTAAAAGAACATAAAGGTCTGGCGATCCAGGCCGTTCTGAATTCGCAAAAATTGACCGTCTTCCCGATCAGCACGAAAATAAGGCAGCCACTTAGAATGTCCAGCCCAGCGCCCCGCCAACTCCGGCCAGCATTAGTCCATGGGCACAAAGGCATAGCCTTGGGACTGGTAGCCGATTATCGAGACATAGCCGTTGGCGACGACCTCCACCTTGGGCAGAAAGTCGGCAACGTCGATCTCCTGCAGATCCGCGGCGATGCGGCATTGCTCAATGCGGAAGCCCTGGGCCTTGAACTGATCAACCCTGATAGCGATGTTCTTTTTCGCCGGCAGATCTGTATCGAGGACATAGTCACTCTCTTTGGTAAAGAAGTTGCTTGCCTTGCCTCGTATACCGATGACAATGCTGGGTGAAATTCCGGAGGCCACAAGCTGGTTATAGGTCGTATCAATCAGCTGCAGACGGTTGAGGAGTTTCGCCGGTTCGCCGACATTGACATCAAAATAGACCTTCGTTTCGCGTATTCCTGCCAAGGCCTTGTCGTTATTGTATTGCTCCGCACTGAGAGCGTCCCGGCCACTGAAGGAGGCCAGGAGAATGGCCAGCACTATCTGGATTATCTTTTTCATAACTGCACCGTTTTGTAGCGGCAGAAAGAACAGTGCCACTCAGCATCCCAGATCCGGCAACTTGATGATTCTCAAGGCGGTGTTGCCGCTTTGTTCCGGGCGGTACCACACCTTGAGCACTTGCCTGACCTGCAGTTCCTCATATTTATCAACCCCTTCGAACTCAGTTTGGGAGTTTATAAAAATAGTGATGACGGGACCTTTTTTCTGCTGAACTTTTATGGATCGATCCTTGGCTGAGACAGTGTGTAGCATCCCTTTGGTAAACAGATACTCCTGGCTTGAGACTTCTTCTTCATATTGCCGAGCGGCCAGAGGGGTTGATAACAGTAACCAGAAACCCAGAAGTATAAAGCAGACAAATAGCGGTTTGGCGCGATAAAGTGGTTTCATACGTGCACTCCCCTGTTGAAAGAAGATGATATTCAGCACACCCGTCTGGATGGACTGGCACTGATTATAGATTCATAAGCATCGAAGCACCGTTTCACAATGCGCCCGACAACAGGGGGATGAGGATATCAGAGACATCTGAAGTCGAAACCGCCCGCAGCTTCCGCCAGACGCGTTAAAATCATTGCGCATCCTCTACCTGCTGTTTAACGACCAGTCGTAATCGAGATACTTCACCTTGATATTGCTTCCTTTTTCCAGCAGATTCCTTTTCAGCCCGGCACCGGCGTACCGGGCAATAAACTGCGGAATATCGCCGAAATCATTGGCAAACCATGAGAAAATCTTGCTGGCATAGAAGGTGTCCTCCTGCAGGTAATTGTATCGACTCTCGTTGATAAAGGCCGTGGCCCGCTCATTGAGCTGCTGTTCCAGCTTCTCACCGGTATAGGCCGTATCGAGCAGGGGCGGACAGCTCTTCGAGGCACAGTTGACGGCAAAATGGACCCTGGGATCCTCGAACTCGGGCCGGATGATATCGTGTTCGATATTGTCAAGGGTTAGGACTTCGCCGCCTATCCTGCAGATCTTCTGGGACCAGGGCGAGGAAAACACACCACCGATATCCTTGATTGACTTGGCCGGTTTACCCTCCTTGAAATGCAGCAGAATGAGTTTGACCGTCCAGGCATTGTAGGCATTGATATAGTAGGCCAGCCGGTCAGCCCGGGCCAGTTCCTGCGGCCTGCTCCGGTCAAGGATTTGCAGGTAGGCATCAAGCCTGCTTTCATCCTTCTTGAATCCCTGATAATCTACCCGACCCTCCTTGACATGGGCCGTCAGCAAGTCGCTCCATAGTTTGTGGTCCGGCGCGGTTGCGGCGACGGACGAACAGGGAGAAACCAACAGTAATGCCATGAAGAGAGCTCCAAGGATTGCCTGTACTGTTTTCATGATGTTCCTCCCGGAGCGACCGCCCGCCCCTGGTAGCGAAAAATCAGTTTCAAGGCCTTCTTTACCGTCTCGGAAAAGAGTTTGCCGGAATAGATATTGCCGACCACCCGCTTGTTGATCTCGGCCAGGGTGGGATAGGGATGGATTGCCCCGGCCAGGGTCGAGAGCTTGACCCCACCGTTCAGGACCGCCACCCACTCGGCAAGCAGATCTCCGGCATGCGGCCCGAGGATCTGCACGCCAAGGGGCCGTGATTTGCGGTCAAGGATCAGCTTGACAAAGCCTGTCGTTTCAGCTTCGGCCTTGGCCCGATCATTACCGGCAAACTGTTCGATCCAGACCCGGTAGTCGATACCTGCGGCCCTGGCCCGTTTTTCATTGAGACCGATACTGGCCAGCTCCGGGCTCGTGTAGGTGCACCAGGGCATCCAGGTGTAGTCGACCTTGCGGGGCAGGCCGAGGATGGCGTTGGTGAGGACGACGCCGCCCTCATAACCGGCGGCATGAGTGAACTGATAGCCGCCGATGACATCACCCGCGGCGTAGATATGTTTGTGGCTGGTGCGCAGACAGTTGTCGACCTCGATGCCTCTGCTGCTGCAGGCGATGCCTATATTCTCAAGTCCCAGCCCGCCGATATTGACGGACCGCCCGAGGGCCACGAGGATCTGCCCCCCCCCAACAGATCGGTCAAGGCCATGGCTGTCGGTGAAGAACACCTCCTTATCCCGGCCGCTCTTGCCGACCCGAAGCAGCGTGCAGCCCAAATGGAAGACCACCCCTTCTTCTTCCAGAGATTTTTTGACAATCTCGGCCATATCCGGGTCTTCTTTCGAGAGGATCTGTTCGCCCCGCTGCAGGACCGTCACCTTTGCGCCCAGACGGCAGAAGGCCTGGGCCATCTCCACGGCGATAGCCCCGGCCCCGAGAATAATGAGGGATTCCGGAAGAGTGGGAAGCGAGAAGATGTCCCGGTTGGTAAGATACGGGATATCAGACAATCCCTCAAGCTGGGGGATGGCCGGAGAAGAGCCGGTCGCCACCAGCCATTTGGCGGCCGTTACCGGTCTGCCGGCGAGCGAGATGGTGTGTTCATCGCTAAAGACCACCGAGCCGAAGCTCACCTGCACACCGAGTCCGGCAAAGCGTTCAACCGAGTCATGCTGTTGGATATGTTCGATAACCTGCCTGATTCGCTCGGCCACCAGTAAAAAATCGACCGGCCCGAGGTCCGGAACCGGCAGACCGTAGCGGCCAGCCTCCTTCATCGACTGGTAGACCCGGGCCGTCTTGATCAGGGTCTTGCTCGGCACACAGCCGAAATGCAGACAGTCACCGCCCAGCAGGTTTTCCTTTTCCACCAGCAGGGTCTTGGCCCCTAGTTGGGAGGCCCCGGAGGCCACAGTCAGACCCGCTGCTCCACCACCGATCACCCCGATATCATAGTCAAAACGAGCCATATCAGGCATTTCCTGTTTTTTGTGATCGGATCCTGGCCTTGGCAAACAGCATGACCTTTTTCACGGCCAGGGGAAAGATACCGAGAAGGGCAAAGGAGATAATGAGCGTGGGCGAAAGTATGCCGCCAAGGGAATCAATTTTGGCCAGTTCCTTGCCGGCATTGACATAGACAATAGTCGCCGGCAGCATACCGAGTTGCGAGACCCAGTAGAAGGTGGACAGCCGCATGGTGGTAAGGCCCATGACCAGGTTGATGATAAAAAACGGAAAGACCGGGATAAGCCGGAGGGTAAAAAGATACAGCCAGCCTTCTCTGTCGATCCCCTCGTTGATGGTCACGAGCTTTTCCCCGAATCGTTCCTGCACCCAGTCGCGCAGCAGGGTTCTGGCGGCGAGACAGGCCAGGGTTGCCCCGAGGGTCGAGGCCACCGAGACCACCAGGGTGCCGACCAAGAGCCCGAAAAACCCACCACCTGCCAGGGTCAGAACAGTGGCCCCCGGTAGCGAGAGACCGGCGGAAAGGATATAGACCAGCATATAGACGGCAATAACGCCGGCAGGATGCTCGGCATAGAGGAGCTGAAACCGGCTCTGGGAGGCCTTGATATAGTCGAGGGTCAGGTAGCGGCCCAGATCGAGGGAGAAAAACAGTACGACCAGCAGGAGTACGAGTGCGAGGAGAATCAGTTTGTTTGTCATTGTTTGCCTTATTCAATGATCCACAGCAGGTCGTAACAGCTTATATTTTCTTTTCTCGGACAGAGGCTCACTCCGAGACCTCCTCCCAGGAAATACAGTCTTCCGGGCAGTTCTTGATGGCCTCATCAACTCTGGCCAATGGATAGTCCGGCAATTCAACAACCTCCATCATCCCTGTGCCGTCATTGTACCTGAACACCTCCGGGGCTACTTCCACACAGCTCTGGCATTCCGTACAGCGACTGAGGTCTATCACCGGTGTTCTCTTCATGGCCAACTCTCCCTTCCCGGCAGTTCCGTTGCTCCTTCTGCACTCCGACCGAAGTGCGATATTGCAAAGCACTTTCAGCAACTATTGTAACCGATCGGAGAATGTCAATCAGAGTGGCTGAGGAAAATGCTCTCCGACCTTGTAATAATCGTTCCCGTAAATTACTATGTAACCATCTGATACGTATGACTCAAGAAACAGAAAATCAGCCACTAGAGACGAGGTTATCATGCGGACAACAGAACTGGCAAAGGGTATCTACTGGGTTGGAGCGATTGACTGGGATGTCAGAGACTTCCATGGCTATTCAACCTACAGAGGCACGACCTACAACGCCTTTCTTATTATTGACGAAAAAGTCACCCTCTTTGATACAGTCAAGCGTTCGCATATGGACGACCTTCTCCGTCATATTCGGTCCATCATTGATCCGGCAAAAATCGATTATCTGGTGGTCAACCACGTCGAAATGGACCACTCCGGCGCCCTGCCCGAGATGATGGAGATCATCAAACCGGAAAAGCTCATCTGCTCACCCATGGGCTACAAGGCCATCGTCGACCATTTTCACCGTGAAGACTGGCCGTATGAGATCGTCAAGAGCGGTGACGAGATCTCCATCGGTAAACGGACCATCCAATTTCTCGAGACCCGGATGCTGCACTGGCCGGATTCCATGTTCTCCTTCATCAAGGAGGACGGCATCCTCTTTTCGAGCGATGCCTTCGGTCAACACTATGCCACCAGCGAGCGTTTTGACGATGAGGTGCCGCTCTCCGAGGTCATGCAAGAAAGCGCCAAATATTATGCCAACATCCTCTTTCCCTACTCACCGCTGATCCGCAAGCTCCTGAAAACCGTGGCGGAGATGAATCTGGACATCAAGATGATCGCCCCCGACCACGGAGTCATCTGGCGCAGCCACATCGACAGCATCATCAAGGCCTATGACGACTGGAGCCAGAACAAGTCCGCCAAGAAGGCGCTGGTCATCTACGACACCATGTGGCACTCCACCGAAAAGATGGCCAAGGCCGTGGCCGTCGGCCTTGAAGAGACCGGGGTCAGCACCAGCATGGTCAACCTCAAGGTGCATCACCGTAGCGATATCATGACCCAGATCCTCGGGGCCAAGGCCGTCATCCTCGGCAGCTCCACCCTCAACAATGGTCTTTTGCCCCGGATGGCCGGTTTCCTCATGTATATGCGGGGACTTAAACCGACCAATAAACTCGGTGCCTCTTTCGGATCGTACGGCTGGAGTGGCGAGGCGGTCAGCCTGATGAACAGCGCCCTGCTCGAGATGAAGATCGATGTCATCGAAGAAGGCCTGCGTCTCAAATATGTCCCCGATGCCTCGCAGCTTGAGGAATGCCGGGAAATGGGCAAACGTATCGGCCGGGCGGTATTGAGCAGTTGCGATGACAGCGAATGACAGCACCCCGGAAGGACAGGCAAATGTTCCGCATAGCCCAACACAGGATACTGGTCACAGGCGACTCGTTTGCGGCCTGCAGCGAGCAGGTCCACAAGTTCTTTGCCCTGACCTCGCTGGTCATCTACGACTGCATCGAGGTCAAACCGGAACAGTCGTTTTCAGGCCTCGATGCCGGTTTTCCAGAGGCCCTTGCCAGAGCGGTTGCGGAGAACAGGAAGATCGTCGAGGCGCTTATCGCCGATCTGCAAAAAACCGGATGTCGCTCGGTCTCCGACCTGCTCGACCTGCAGCAGGGATATCCCAGCAAGGTCCTTCATATCATCACCCATTTTCTCGACGGCTTTGTCGGAATCGATTCCTATTTCTATAGCCTGCCGGATGACAGCCACTGGCTGCCGGAGGAAACCGCCACGGCCATCGGCGACAATCCGGCAAGGTACTGGCTCATTCATATCGACTGCTTTTCGGCGGCGCCGGAAGAAGCGGCCCTGCTCCATAACTAGGACCGGCCCGAATCCCACTCCGCCGCTCCCCGCCCTGCTGCCGGCAGTCTCTATGTGCTGATCGATCAGCTTCAAGAGAAGCGGAGATACCTATGAACTGGCAGTCACTTTTTAAGAAAGGCGAGGAAATCACTGCCGTTCAGGCCCGCGACTATATCGGCTCGCAGCCTCCCGGCAGTCTCCAACTCATCGACGTGCGACAGCCCAAGGAATATGAGGAGGCCCATATTCCGGGAGCCGTCCTCATCCCCCTCAATGATCTCCCGAGACGCATCGGAGAAATCACAGCCGACCAAAACACCATCGTTTACTGCCGCAGTGGAGCCAGGAGCAGCGCCGCCTGTCATTTCCTGACCGAATATCAGTTCCAAAATGTCCTGAATCTGCGGGGAGGAATGCTGCAATGGCAAGGACAGCGGGCCATCGGTGATGAGACACATGGCCTCGAATACTTCGTCAGCGGCAATTTTACCTCCGCCATTGCCATGGCACTGCACATGGAGGCTGGTCTCAAACAGTTTTACCTGCTCCTGGCAGGTGCAACTGCTGCCTTGGCCAATAAAGAACTCCTGCTCTACATGGCCAGGCTGGAAGACGGCCATATAGCCAAACTTCGGGCGCGATATCAACAAATCGCCGCACCTCTACCGGAGAGCACGCAACCCGAGCTAGTGGAAGGAGGACTCAATCCTTGCGAGTTTATCGATGACTTTCAGGGACACCTGGACAGTCAGGAAAGCATTATCCAGCTGGCAATGATGTTCGAGGCCCAGGCCCTCGATCTCTACAGTCGCCTCGCCCGCCGAGACAATCAACTGGATAACCAGACATTTTTCCTGCAGATGGCCGCAGAAGAGCAGCATCATCTGGACCGGCTGGCCCATGAAATGGACAAACTCATGAGCTGAATTCTGACAGCTCATTTCTGTTTTTTTACTTTTTACGGAACACCGCAACACACCTCAAAAGAGAGCACAAGGAGAATTCATGGCTATTTTCATCTATTCCGCAGCCCAACTCTACAGCTGGGTCACCGGTCGGGCCGATGTCGTTTATCTCGATGTCCGCAATGCCACGGACTTCGGACGGTTTCATGTTGAATCACCGTATCCGGTTGAGATGTACAACATCACCTATTTTGATTTCATGGAGAGTGAAGACGAGTGTGTCGCCAAGGTCCCCAAAGGGCGCAAGATCAGGGTAATCTGCGCCAAGGAGGGTTCGGCAAAATTTGTGGCGGAGATTCTTGAAAAGCATGGCTTTGCTGATGTGGGATATCTGGAGGGAGGAATAAAATCATGGGGCAATCTGCTGGTCCCGATCCAGCTCAATGCAGGAGACGACTTCTCACTCTACCAGTTTGTCAGACCAGGCAAGGCCTCCTGCAGTTATGGCCTCACCTATCAGAATGAACTCATGCTCTTTGATCCGTCGAGAAACATCTCTTTCTATCTGCACTTTGCCCAGAGTAAGGATTGCCGACTGGTCAAGACCTTCGAGACCCACCTCCAGGCCGACTATATCGCCGGCAGCCGTCTTCTGGCAACAGCGACAGGCGCGGAGTTTCTGGCCAACGCCAAGGATTTCTGGCACTCCAAGATCAGCTATACCGCCCTGCAGGATGGCGAAACCCACCACTTCTCTGGTGGCGGCCCCGAGGTTAGGGTCCTCTTTACCCCCGGACATACCCCCGGTAGCACTAGCTATATCATCAACAACCAATTCATAATCTCCGGTGACACGATCTTCATCCACTCCATCGGCAGACCTGATCTTGGCGGCAAGGTTGAAGAATGGTCGGATAAGCTGTTCCACTCCCTGGAGAAAATCAGGACCCTCGACGACAACCTGATAGTCCTGCCGGGTCATTATATGAGTTGGGATGAGGCGGACGAACGGCTGGCCTTTGCCGCCACCCTGGCGCAGACAAAGGAATACAACAAGGCCATTCACGCCATCGTTAATACAGGTGATTTTCTCAGCTTTATCAAGGCTAATATGCGCAAGCAGCCAGACGAATACGCCACAATAAGGCGGATCAACGCCCATCTCGAGGAGGTTGGCGACGAGAAGGCGGAAGAACTTGATCTGGGGAAAAACGAGTGTGCGGCAACGGCCAATGCTGCCGCAAATTCGGCATAACACTTTCGGTTTTTGCTGGAATCATATTCCCCTGTCTGTCGCTCATCTACAGAACACAGGGGAGATGCGATCAGACCTTGGACTCTGACATCCAAAAATCGTGCAGATTACAGAAACTTGTGGCATAGAGGGCGCCAGTGTAGCCTGCGGGAAGTTCATACTGGGAAATCGCTTCAGGATCTGTGCCGACGAACGTCTTGCTGCCCAGCACACTGCCATCGGCCAGCACCAGGGTGTGTCTGACGATAAAATGCTTTACCGACATCGGATGGTTGGTCTGCACCTTGACCTTATTACCCTCAACGGTGATGACTGGGGCGTGACTTCCTTCTTTCTGAGCCCATTTCCCTGGATTGTCCTTGGTATAGACAATACTTCCGAGGACCGGTGGAGCAGCGGCAAAGGCCGATCCAGTTCCCAGAACTGCAGCGACTGCAGCCGTGAATGAACCTTTGAGAAATGTTCTTCTGTTCGACATACGTAAATCCTCTCAGAGCATATACTTTGCATGCCGATCAAGGCGATCGGCACGAATACACGTTGTGGTGGAATACTGCTGTATTTCTGACAACCTGATAATTCTGCCAGAAATTATTGGCAGAATCAAACTATAATCACTTTGCGGCAATAAAAAAAAAGGGGCAGCAGAAATATCTTCCACTGTCCCTTGCACCAACCGGACCTTCACCCTGCAATTCTTTTGCGGGAATCAGGCAAAATAGCGCTTGAGAAGGCCGGCAAAGGCCTGGCCATGCCGGGCCTCATCCTTGCACATCTCATGCACGGTATCATGAATGGCATCGAGGTTTAGCTGTTTGGCCTTGACTGCCAACATTTTCTTGCCTTCGCAGGCGCCATATTCCGCCGAAACCCGTGCCTCGAGATTGGCCTTGGTGTTGGCGGCCACTACCTCGCCCAGCAACTCGGCAAATTTGGCGGCATGCTCGGCCTCTTCCCAGGCGATCCTCTTGTAGGCCTCGGCCACCTCGGGATAACCCTCACGGTCAGCCTGTCGGCTCATGGCCAGATACATGCCCACCTCGGTGCACTCGCCCATGAAGTTGGCCTTTAAACCCTCGATAATCTCAGGGTCGACTCCTGCCGCAACACCGATAACGTGTCCATCGGCCCAGGCCATCGCCACATCATCCTGCATCTTGAATTTTGCGGCAGAGGCCCCACATTGCGGACATCTCTCAGGTACTGCGTTTCCTTCATGACCATAACCACAGACGGTACAGATATACTTTTTCATGCATTCCTCCGGATTTTAAGATAATGATTACTATTACCAGCTAAACTTTCGCCATAATAGCCTTCCAATCATCCCTTTGCAAGTGTTTTTTTCCCTGTATAATAGCAAAATCATTTCCCTTTGCGCGCTCTCTCTTTAACCACTCTGCAGATACCTTCTCATGCTGATATATGATGACTATGACGACGAACCGGAAGATATCTTCCTACCCCTGTCGGAGGAGCAATATTGCGATTTCTACGAACTGGAGATGGGCGGATTTACCGAGGATCTGCCGTTTTTCAGAGAACATCTGCCGGAACATGGTCACATCCTTGAACTCGGCTGCGGCACCGGCAGGGTCGGCAGGGCATTGGCCCATCAGCAAAGACAGCTGACCGGGATCGATATCTCTGTACCGATGTTGGAGAAGGCCGCATCGTATGGCAACCGCTTCTGCCGGTATGTCGGGATGGATATGGCTCAACTGGCCTTTCAGACGCGTTTTGCTGCCGTAATCATCCCTTACAACACCCTCAATCTCCTGCCGGGACCAGGCTCTCTCTCCGCCTGTCTGACAGCTTGCCATTCCCTCCTGAATGATTATGGTGTTTTGGCCGTTCAACTCTTTGTCCCGCATCGCGCTCTCATGGAACAGGCCCGACAGAAAACCACATTCCAGTTCCAAATCCTGGAAGATCCCGAGGGAGGGAGAGTGATCAAGGAAATACGGCGGACCTACGATGCGCAAACAGAGACGATTCATATCGAAGAGCGCTACCGGGTCCGGCCCACCTTGAAAGATCGTAGAAATGAAGATTTCAGCCATAGGATGGACCTTAGCGCCTGGCCGGAGGATCGCTGGTGTTCATTTCTTACAGAAAACGGATTCTCAGTCGATCATCGATATGGAGATTATGATTTATCTCCCTTCTCCCCCGGCCGGAGCAGCTGTCTGCTGCTGGCTGCACGCTGTCGCTGACCACTGACCTAAATTTTTTTCCATTTTTATTAAAAAAAGCTCATCTCTTGACCTAGATCAAGGAGAACGAGAAACGGATCCTGTAGATTCGTAGTCAAAGATTGCGGATATATTGCCCTTACGATCTGCAATCTCCGAAATGTACAACTAGAGTACGTTTTTTTAAGAGAGGTGTCCGCTCAAAGGATACACAACCCCATCTCAGGAGGATATTATGTTTTGTAATCAGTGCGAACAGACGGCCAAAGGAATCGGATGTACTAAAGTTGGCGTATGCGGCAAGACAGATGATGTTGCCGTCCTTCACGATCTGCTCACCTATGCCCTGCAGGGTCTGGCCCTGGTAGCCGTGGAAGGGCGAAAGGTCGGTGTGGTCGACAAGGCCATTAATCGCTTTACAGCAGAGGCGACCTTTGCCTGTCTGACCAATGTCGATTTTGATCCTCTGCGTTTCCAGAAATGGATCAACACCACCGTTGAACTTCGGGAAGACCTGAAAAAGAAGGTCAAGGCTGCCGGTGGCAAGGTCGAGTTCAGTGCCGCTAACGCATCCTTTGTGCCGGGCGCAACCCTGACGGCCCTCGAGGCCCAGGGAAAAGAACTGGACTTCATCAACAGCCTCGACGCCAACGAGGACCTGCGTTCCCTCAAGCAGATCACGGTTTACGGACTTCGCGGTCTTGCCGCCTATGCCGATCATGCCTCCATTCTCGGTCAGGAGGATGATGCGGTCTACGCCTTTCTGCATGAGGCCCTGGCTGAACTGACCCGCAAGGATCTCGGGCTCGAAGCCTTGGTCGGTCTGGCGTTGAAATGCGGCGAGGTCAACCTCAAGGCCATGGAACTGCTCGACGCCGGCAATACCGGGACCTACGGTCACCCGGTGCCGACCCCGGTGCCCCTCGGCCAGAAAAAAGGCAAGGCCATCCTGGTCTCCGGTCATGACCTTAAAGATCTGGATATGCTCTTGCAACAGACCCAGGGCAAGGGCATCAATATTTACACCCACGGCGAGATGCTGCCCTGCCACGCTTATCCGGGGTTGAAGAAGTATGCGCATTTTTACGGCCACTTCGGTACCGCCTGGCAGAATCAGCATAAAGAGTTTCCGGAATTCCCCGGCGCCATCCTGTTCACCACCAACTGCCTGCAGAAGCCGCACGATTCCTATAAGGCCAACGTCTTTACCACCGGTCTGGTCGGCTGGCCCGAAGTCGCCCATATCGGGCCAAGCAAGGATTTCAGCCCGGTCATCAATCGTGCCCTGGCCCTGCCCGGCTTCACGGAGGATACCGACAAGGACTCCGTACTCACCGGTTTTGCCCGCAACACCGTACTGGGCGTGGCCGACAAGGTGATCGAGGCCGTCAAGACTAAGGCCATCCGCCATTTCTTCCTGGTTGGCGGCTGCGATGGCGCCAAACCCGGCCGTAACTACTATACCGACTTTGTCGAGCAGGTCCCGACCGACTGCATGATCCTGACCCTGGCCTGCGGCAAGTTTCGCTTCTTTGACAAGAAACTCGGCGATATCGGCGGCATCCCGCGCCTTCTCGATGTCGGACAGTGCAACGACGCCTATTCGGCCATCCAGATCGCCGTGGCCCTGGCCGGTGCCTTCAAATGCGGGGTCAACGACCTGCCTCTTTCGATGATCCTTTCATGGTACGAGCAGAAGGCCGTGGTCATCCTCCTGACTCTCTTCAGTCTCGGCATCAAGGATATCCGTCTCGGACCGTCCCTGCCCGCCTTCATCACCCCGAATGTCCTGGGCGTCCTGGTTGAGAACTTTGCGGTGAAACCGATTGCCGCCACGGCCGCTGAAGATCTCCAGACCATCCTCGGCTAAGAGCAAGACAATAGCCCTGTAGCATCAAGGCAGGATATCCAATCGGATGTCCTGCCTTTTTTTGTATGCCTGATTGCCTTTCGGCAAAAAAGAGCGCATCTTCAATAAAAAACACCCCATCTTGACCCAGGTCAAAGATCTTCGCCCCTTTTCTGCTATAATGGGATCATAACGCAGAAACACCGCTCCAACACATCAACCTGGAGGAAAGAATATGAAGAACGTACGGAAAATTATTGAGATCAATGACGAATTGTGTGACGGCTGCGGGCAATGTGTGCCCGATTGCGCGGAAGGATCCCTGCGGATAATTGACGGCAAGGCGAGGCTGGTGGCAGACAAGCTCTGTGACGGCCTCGGGGCCTGCCTCGGATCCTGCCCGACGGGTGCCCTGAAAATTATTGAGCGTGATGCCGATGAGTTTGACGAGACCGCCGTCGAGGTCTATCTCGAATCGGAAAAGAAAAAAGCCACCGCCCCACCAACCATGGACTGCGGTTGCGCCTCGAGCCATATCCAGACACTGAGGCCTCTCTCACCCTGCCAGAGTGCCAATATGCCGGCGATGCATAAGGCTGTCGGCAGCCAGGGATCGGCCCTGAGCCACTGGCCCATCCAGATCCGTCTGGTCCCGGCCCATGCGCCTTTTCTGCAGAACGCCCATCTTCTGGTGGCGGCTGACTGCACCGTCATTGCCGCCAGGAATTTTCAGGAGAGGTATCTGGAAGGAAAGGCAGTGATGATGGGCTGCCCCAAGTTTGACGATGCCGAGTCCTATATCAAACGCTTTGCCGAGGTTATCTCGACCTGCAAGCTGCAGAGCCTGACGGTCCTCATCATGGAGGTGCCCTGCTGTTCCGCCATGAATTCCATCGTTAAAAAGGCACGGGATCTCTCCGGGGTAGATCTGCCGGTTGAGCAGATTACCATCTCCGTCCGTGGGGAGGAACTGAGCAGGACTATCTGGTAAAAAGAAAAGAAGCACCCACCCCCGATTTCTGCAGCGGGTCCTGAGCGCCACGAGAGTGGTCAGGACCCGTTTTCTTTTTTAGCGGGCCAGTGCAGAACAACCCCGGTGGGAGTTTCGCGGATCCCGACCCCCAACTGCTGCAGGAGCTGAAACAGGGGCCTGCCAAAATAAAAGAGCTCCTCGGCAAGCGGCAATCCGTGTTCGTGTACAACCTTGGTGCGAAAGCGCAGGTCCAGACGGACCAGGGTCTCCAATTCAGCTTTTTTCTCCACCGAAAGATCATGCAAGCAGCCGGTAATCCCTTCGAGATCAGGACAGGGACAGATCCCTTCATGCTCTATGATCATAGGGACTATGGGGTTGTCAGATGCAAGAATATCCAGGCGGGAGAGCACATCCTGCTCGACAAGACTCAGAATTTCTTCAGTATCCCAGCACTTGAGCACCTCGCAGGCCTGTGGCCGGTGGGTATAGATGGTGCAGCCCTTATTGGCCTCATCGAAGTAACTGCAGCGCCACTCCCGACCGGTGCCGCCAATCTTCACCAATTCAGCCCGGACCGCCTGCACTTTGCCAGTCTTCGGGTTATGGGCCAGCTCACCCTTTCTGACGGCGATGAGGCTGTTCAGAGCAATCCTGCCGCTCCTGACCAGATCAAGATCTTGACGGTGCAGGGCGGGACCGCCCTGGATACAACAGATACCGCAGCGCAGGCAGCTATTCTGAGTGTTTCCAGGCATTAAAAATCCATTGTATAACTGTAGACATCCTCTTCAATGATGCTCTTTACCTTCAGGCCCGAGTGATTGAAGATGGCCTGCATCCTCTTATTGTTGAGCAGTACCTCGGCCGTAAAACCCGAAATACCACTGGCCTTGGCTATATTCTGGAGATGCCGGAAAAGAAAGGTCCCCACTCCGAGACACTGCCACTCGTCCCGGATAACAAAGGCTACCTCAGCCCGATTGCTGCGTTCATCAAGAAAATAGCGACCGACGACAATGATCTCATCACCATGGGCCGCGGGCAGGGTGCCGACAATGGCCACATCCTTGCGGTGATCGACATAGACAAAATTCTGGATCTGACGTTGACCAAAACGCTGATTGTGGCTCATGAAACGGTAGTAAACCGTTTCCATTGACAGATCGTAGAGCAGATCGCGCATACGCGGTTCGTCGGTGGGATGCACCGGCCGGAACAGGACCTGGGTGCCATTTTTCAGAAGATAGGTGGTCTTCATGTGATCCTGCCGGGCCACAATAAACTTGCCCTCCACCTCGGCAAATTCCTGGCGGATATATTTGGTCTTGATGGCCTCCTTCAGAAGATCTTCCCGATGATCGGGATGGGCTATCGAGATGAGGGCCAGGGTCCGGTCCTGCACGGATTTTCCGTGCAGGTAGGCCACCCCGTTTTCGGTGACGACATAGTGTACGGTGCCGCGAGTGATCACCACCCCTGAGCCCGGGCTTAATCTAGAGACTATCCTGGACTTGCCCTCCTCGGTGGTGGACGGCATCAGCAGAATTGGCCGTCCCCCTTTGGAGATGGCCGCACCCCTGTTGAAGTCGACCTGGCCACCGATACCCGAATAAAATATCCCCTCTTCCGAGTCGCTACAGACCTGGCCGGTGAGATCGATCTCGAGGGCCATATTGAAGGTGACCATGCGGTTCTGCTGGCCGATTACATTCGAATCGTTGACATACTGAGTAGGACGAAAGGAGAAGAGAGGGTTGTCGTTGACGTAGTCGTAGAGTTTTTTTGAGCCCATGCAAAAGCTCGCCACGATCTTGCCACGCTCGGTGGACTTCTTGGCGCCGGTCACGGCCCCGGACTCGACAAGCTCGATGATCTCATCGGTTATGAGCTCGCTGTGAATACCCAGATCACGTTTTTCCTTAAGATAGGGAATGACGGCCTGGGGAATGCGGCCAAAACCGGGGACCCGTCCCAGGCCGAATTCCACCGTCGCCCCATCGGGGACGAGGGCCGCGGCCAGCTGGGCGATCTTGCGGCTCACATCGTTCAGCGATCGGGTATCATGGCCCAGCAGCGGCACATCGGCCGGCACCAGGATATCCAGATCATAAATATCGATGAGGCTATCACCCCTTGTCCAGGGCATCTGCGGGTTGACCTGGGCGATGACGAGCGAGGCGTTTTCAGCGGCACTTTTGACGATATCCACCGAGATCCCAAGACTCATCTTACCGCGGGCATCCGGCGGGGTGACTTGGATGAGGGCCACATCGAGGGGCAGCTGGCCGGAATCAAACAGCCGGGGAATGTCCGACATCAGGATAGGTGTATAATCACCGCGCCCCTCCTGAAAGACCTCCCTGACATTGTGACTGATAAAAAAGGAGTTGACTTTGAAGGACTCAGCATATTTTTTATCGATATAGGGGGCATCACCCTTAGTCAGCAGCTGGATAATCTCAACATCTGCCAGATTGGCGGCACTTTTCACCAGGGCCTCCACCAGTACCGTCGGTTCGCCGCAGCCGGTGCCGAGAAAGACCCGGTGTCCCGATTTGACGCTGGTCAGGGCCATTTTCGGGGTCTGGATCATGTCCTTATATTTTATCTGCCAGTTCTCATCATATTCCATGCGAACCACCTGTCCTTTCTTTATGCTTTCTGTACGGCAGCAAGCGTCATGTGGACATCGGCCACAACCGGGTCGGTACCGATATCTCCGACAATAAAGGGATTGATATCGAGCTCGAGGATCTGCGGAAAATCCGTGGTCAGTTGGCTGATGCGCTGCAGTCCCGAGGCGATGGCCCCGATATCCACCCCGTGCTGGCCCCGTCTACCTTCAAGCATGGCATAGGATTTGGTCGATTTCAACATCTGTATGGCCTCCGCCTCGGTGATCGGGGCGAGATGGAAGGTGACATCCTTCATCACCTCAACGAAGATACCGCCAAGACCGAACATCAGCATCGGCCCGAACTGCGGGTCGCGATTCATACCGATAATCACCTCCAGCCCCTTACTCACCATCTGCTCGACATAGATACCATCAATTGTCGCATCAGGGACCTTCTTTCTGATCTTCAACATCATCAAATCATACATATCCTCGACCATTTCGGCATCGGAGACATTGAGCTGCACGCCGCCCAGGTCGCTCTTGCGGATGATGTCCGGAGAGACGATTTTCAAGGCGACGGGAAAGCCCACCCGCTCGGCAATCTCCACCGCCTCCTCGGCACTGGCCGCAAGAGACCCTTTAGGAATCCTGAAACCATAGGCATTCAGGACGGCCTTGCCCTTGACCTCGTCAAGGTGCAGACGGCCGGTGCGCTGCCGCCGGGTTATGATCCTCTCAACCCGACGCCTGTTGACCCGAAACCGGGTGACCATCCTCGGCGGCCGTTTTTTCCAGGAGGCGTACTCGTACATGGCCTTCAACGCCGCCACCGCCCGCTCGGGTGAATCATAATCCGGCAGGCCAACCGCCGCCAACTGCCGTCTGCCCGGCATGACATCGGCCCCACCCATAAATGAGGCCACGACAGGCTTGGAACCGTCGAGATGATTGGCAATGGCCAAGGCCGTTTCTGCCGGCCTGGTCATCACCTGTGGGGTGAGGATCACCAGGACGGCGTCGACCGATGGATCATTCTGGGCACTCTCCAGGGCGGCCACATAGCGCTCGGGATCGGCATCTCCGAGGACATCGATGGGATTTTCCACCGAGGCGAACCGGGGCAGATGTTCCCGCAGCAGAACGGAGGTCTTGGTATTCAAGGGGGCCACGCGCATACCGGCCCTCTCCACGGCATCGGCCGCTATGGTCCCCGGTCCCCCGGCATTGGTGATGATCAGGACGCGATCTCCCACCGGCAGAGGTTGCAGGGCCAGGGCCGAGGCATAATCAAAAAGGGCTTCAAAGGTGTCGGCCCGCACCACCCCCGAACGGGTAAAGGCAGCGGCATAGGCAGTGTCGGTCCCGGCCAGCACCCCGGTATGGGAGGCAGCGGCCCGCAATCCGGCCGCGGTCGTGCCGGCCTTGAGAATGATCACCGGTTTTTTGGAGGCTGCTTCCTCGGCAGCCTTGACGAATTTGTCGCCGGTACTGATATCCTCGAGATAACCAAGGATAATCGTCGTCTGCTCGTCGTGGGCAAAGTAGGTCAGCAGATCAACCTCGGAGATATCCGCCTTGTTGCCGACACTGGCAAGCTTTGCCAATCCCAGGTGTTTACTGGTTGCGAGATCGAGCATGGCCGTGCAGATCGCCCCCGACTGGGAGAAAATCGAGATACCGCCGGAAATCGGCATGTGCGGGGCAAACGAGGCGTTCAGCCGACTCTCGGTATTAATGATACCAAGACAGTTCGGCCCCAACAGGCGCACCCCGTGGCGGGTACAGAGTTCGACGAGCTCCCGCTCGTAATTCAGACCTTCGGCGCCGATCTCCCTAAAACCCGAGGTGATGACGATGGCTGCGCCGATCCTTGCCTTGACTGCATCCTGCAGAGCCGCTATGACCAGGGGCTGCGGCACGACAATGATAGCCAGATCAACCTCTTTGCCATAGGCTGCAACACTCGGGAAACAGGGCAGACCCAACAGGGTATCCGTGGCGGGGTTGACCGGGATGAGTTTGCCGGCAAAGCCATCGTGAATAAGATTGACAAGGATATCATGACCAACCTTGCCCGGGTGGCGGGAAGCGCCGATGACGGCGACTGAATCCGGGCTGAAGAGTTTTTTCAAGGCGGTATGGCTATTCGGTGGAGTATCGGCAGGGCTCATGGCGTGACCAGATTAAGGTTGAGGAGCCGCTACAGGATGGGCATTGTTTTTTTGGCCCATTCCGTTTACGGATTCTTGTGCCGTTCCGGGCAGTTCTCCAGCCCAGCTATTTTTTTGACAACGGCTTACGAAGAGGCAATCCGGCATCCGGCAAGAGTTTATGGACGGCAACCAGTCTGAAGGTGTTGATCAGCAGATACATTCTGGAGACAGCACCCGTTTCCGCCACCCCGAACAGCTTTTTGTAGGCCGCGGTCAGATCGCTGAAGAGAAAGAGACAGTCTTGAGTTGCTGCGAACTTGCTGTCTGGTGTATTGTGCTGAGTCTACAGCATAGGACATTAAATACAAGCAGCCCGCGCGGACATCTGTAGTAGCCGAATCCGCATACCGAGTATAGGGACCATAACCCATATTTACAAGACAATTATGAACATCATCCTGTACCGGACGAAACTCTGCCCCCGGTGTTTTCTGGCCAAGAAGTTCCTGGTTGAACTGACCCGGGACAGACCCGAAGTGCACATTGAAGAACGTGAGATATTTCTCTCTCCTCTACAGGTCTGCCAAGAGGGTATCTCCATGATTCCGGCTATCAAAGTCGGAGATCAGGTGCTGAGCGGGGTCTTCCTGAGCAAAAACAGAATCAGCGAATTTCTGCATAAGACCGGTTGTCTGCCATAGATTGTTCCTTGATACGTACCGCGAAAAAGAGAAATGGCTCCGAAAAATTGAGCAAGCCGGCGTGGTATTTGACGGGGGGTGGTGGGGCTTCCAAACCGCAGGTAGACTTGAAAACCTTGCATGCGAAGATCGGTCAACTGACGCTGGAGAACGATTTTTTAGAAAGTGCGCTCACCAAGGGGGATTGCTGAGCACAAAGCGATAGTCGACCGCAACCATTCACTTTCAATCAAGCGGCAGGCCCAGTTGGCCGGTATAAGCCGTGGGCAGTGTCTATTATCGGCCAAAACCGGTAAGCGCTGTTGATTTGGCGATCATGCGACGTACTGACGAACTGCACTTGGAGCATCCGTTTATGGGCGCCCGCATGCTGCGTGATCAGCTCAATCGCGCGGGCCGCGATGTCGGCCGCAGGATATACGCCTATCTGTTGCGTGGTATGGCTATCACCCGAGCCAACCAGGCTTGGGCCCTGGATACGACGTATATCCCGATGGCCAAAGGATTTGTCGACCTTACGGCGGTAGTTGATTGGGCCAGTCACAGGCAGTTTAGAAAAAAGCAGAGATTTTACTTAAAAATCATCGATTCTTGTTCAAGCAAGCGGAGCCACCTCTAGGTGTTTCTCATCCTGCAAACCACAGATGCACCTGGCAAGCCTCGCACCAGAACCTCTTCTTTTTCATGTGCCGACAACTTCAAAATGGAAATCCGAGATATTCTTATTCGATTATCCGCAAAAACCACGCGTTCACCCGGCCAGGCTAAGAGCAGACATGTTTTTTTTATTGCCTGTGTGACCCTTTGTTTTGGTTTTCCACAGCCATCATTCGAGGCGCTCTGACTCCTGCTCATCGCTGTCGGCCTTGCGCACCAGATCACACAGCTCGTCGGCCATATCATTGATCAGCCGTTCATCCTGGCCTTCCACCATGACCCGGATCACGGGTTCGGTCCCGGAAGGTCGCACCAGTATACGACCGGATTTGCCGAGCCTTTCTTCCAGTCTCTTCACTGCTTCTTGAAAGCCAGATATCGACTCAATCTTGATCTTGCCGGCGGTTCGGACATTCTTGAGGACTTGCGGAAAACTCTCCATGATCCCGGAAAGTTCAGAGAGCGGTTTATGGTGTTTTTTCATGATGGCCAGGAGTTGCAGTGCTGCCAATATACCGTCACCCGTGGTAATGTGATCGAGAAAGACCAGATGCCCCGACTGCTCGCCGCCAAAGGAAAAGCCTTTACGGCGCATACATTCGACGACATAGCGATCACCCACTCCTGTCCGGATCATATGCCCACCCATCCTCTCCATGGCCACCTCAAGGCCCATATTGGACATGATTGTGGCCACGAGGGTCTTTTTCTTCAATTTTCGCCTCCTCAGGAGATCCTGGGCGCAGATGGCCATGATATGATCACCATCAACAATCTGCCCGTGTTCATCCGAGACAATCAACCTATCGCCATCGCCATCAAGGGCAAGACCGATATCGGCACCCACCTCCCTGACCTTGGCCGCCATTAGTTCCGGGTACAGTGCCCCGCACTGGTGGTTGATATTCTTGCCATCGGGAGTGATCGCAAGAGAAGTCACCTTGGCTCCCAATTCCCGGAAAACCCAGGGCGCAACACCATAGGTCGCGCCGTTGGCGCAATCCAGGACGATATGAAAACCATCAAGGGTGTATTCCTTAGGAAAGGTGTTCTTTAAAAAGACGATATACCGCCCCCTGGCATCTTCAATACGCGTAGCCTTCCCCACTTCATCTGCGACAGGACGGAGGGCCGCCATCTTATCGGAAAATATCAGATCCTCGATATGGGCCTCGGTCTCATCGGGGAGTTTAAAGCCATCCCTGGAAAAGATCTTGATCCCGTTATCCTGGAATGGATTATGTGAGGCCGAAATGACCACCCCGGCATCGGCCCGCATAGAAGTAGTGATGAAGGCAATGCCGGGTGTCGGCAAAGGCCCCACCAGCAGGACATCCACCCCCATGGAACAAATTCCCGCAGCCAGCGCATTTTCAATCATATAGCCGGAAATCCGAGTATCCTTGCCAATGACAATCCTGTGCCCCTTGACCTTGTCTTTGACAATAAAGGCGATGGCCATGCCCACCTGCATGGCGATCTCTATGTTCATCGGGTAGGTATTAGCCACTCCCCGTATGCCGTCGGTGCCGAAAAGCTTTCTCATTTTTTCTCTGTCTTGATCTTTGTTTTGTCATTCAGGATGACCGCGGCCTTCCCCTTATTTTTCTCTTCACCGGGGCGCACCTTCTCTTCCGGTCCTCCCCTGCTGGTTTCAGGAGCTCTGCCGTCATTCTGCTTGTCGCCCGGCTGTATCTTCTTCTCCTGTCTCGTTTTCTCTATTTTTCCCTGAACAATTTCGACATAATCAGGGTCAACCGCCAGGATTTCTACCTGCTCTTTGACATCCTCCCGGGGGTTGATCGCAACCTTCAGTTTTCCATCTCCAAGGACATCGGTGGCCGTCACGGTGAAGAGTTTTTTCAGATTAGCCTTTTCTCTGATCAGGACTTTGGGAATGTTGGCCGTGACCGTTACCACCGCTGGTTTGACCTGTTGCTGGACACCATCGAGAATAGCGACGACCGGGATGTCGTGAATTGTTCTTTCGACTGCCTCCAACACCACCTGCAGGGAGGCCGTTACAGAGGTCTCTCCGATGAGCTCAACAATCTCCGGATCAAGCTTCAAAGGCACTTGGCGTTGCTGAGATTCACTCAATCCCTCAATGTTGATAGTATGGGTACGCAACTCATCCGTTTGGGAGAGGATGGTCTGAGGTCCGGTAATGGCGATGACATCGGGGTCCACTTTCATCGTTTTCAGGACGTAGCCGGAAGCGATCCTACCCAAGACCACCGGTTTGACAGGAAAATGTTTCTGGATAAGCTTATCAAGCGAGAGTATCACCGACGAGGGCTGCACCCGCAGAACTGTTACTCCCCGAGGCACAGGAATCGAGTCATTGGCATTACTGATGACCATGGTTCCAGGAGTGGCGGATGAAAGATCAACCTGTCGGGTTACAGCCCGGTTGGTCAGCTCCAGGATCAGTGTGCGCGGTCCGCTGACGGTCACCTCGATCTCTTTCTTGAACTGATTGGAGATCACCAGGTCTCTGGGCAGATTGATGATCTCGATCGGAATCATGACATTCTTGTCGACCGTATCATCACTGCCGACAAAATACCAGAGCATCACCGCCAGACAGAGTGACAAGCCCTTCAGAAACCAGCTTCTTGACAGTAAACGCTGCCAGTTACGGCTATCGAGCAGCGTGTCTCTGAGCCCAATTATTTTCTGAAAATCCAGTTTTTCCATGTTTGAGGGGTGCTTTCCTTGTCGATAAAGATTGCCCTGAGACTGTTGCTCAGGCTGATTTCATCATTGAGCGTCGTCATCGCCCCATTCCTGACGACGGAAATCTCCTGGGTCTCTTCCGACACGACCACGATAACGGCATCCGTCTCCTCGGAGAGACCAATAGCAGCCCGATGCCTGGTCCCGTATTTTTTATTGATATAGGGATTCTGTGAAAGAGGCAGGATACAACCAGCCGTCCGTATGCGACCATTACTGACGATAACACCACCGTCATGCAACGGTGAGACAGGCATAAATATTGAGATGAGCAGTTCCTTGGTCAGCCGTGCATCCAATGAAAA
Source organism: Desulfobulbaceae bacterium (assembly GCA_031407875.1). Classification (GTDB taxonomy): domain Bacteria; phylum Desulfobacterota; class Desulfobulbia; order Desulfobulbales; family Desulfocapsaceae; genus Desulfoprunum. The sequence goes on from JANOIV010000049.1 coordinate 33,289, forward strand.
GCCGGATTCCACAAAATCCCGTAATCCGGTCTCCCGTTCTATAACGATAAGTGCGCCGATACGACGTTTGGCGAGATAAAAAACTGTCCGGATAATCTCATCGAGATCTTTGTCAGCCACATCCATATCCTTCTGGAAGGGCGTCTTTCCCACCTGGGTCAAGGCCCTTCTGATATCCTGTTGAAAGACAATGATAACAATCAGCAAGATGGAACTCAGGAAGGTCTGCATGAGCCACATAAGAGTGGAGAGGTCGAGGATCCGGGCCAGAAAATAGACGATGGTAATGATGATCAGGCCGAGGACCATCTGCACCGAGCGCGTCCCCTTGATGATGGAGATCAACTGATGGATCACGAAGGCGACGACAAGGATATCGACGATATCCTGCCAGCGGTAATAGTTGAAAAATTCCATCATTGTCTCATGCTGTTCACCAGTTGATGATTGAATCGGCCACAAGCTCAACTGTCCCCGATTGTCCTGCGCGGGATAGAGGATTTCTCGTGTGTGCGATCAATCCAGATTACAACCGCTTTTAGAATTCTACCAATAGAAAAAGCATGTTACTAAAATTTTACAGCCAGTCGAAAACAAAGGCGACAGGGTGTCAGGAAAGCCCGTTCTTGACAGTAGCCACAATCTCGCCGGCCTCAGGACTCTTGACCACCACCTCGTCGACACCTGCGTCCATGGCCTGTCTGCGGGTTTCATCTTCCTCGTCTGCCGTGAATAAAAAAAGTTTTATCGTGCCGCCAAGCTCGGAAGCCCTGATCTGTCGGCAGACATCAAGGCCTGAGATATCAGGCAGTCTGAAATCTACGACTGCCGCATCCGGCCGCTCCTTCATGATCAGCTCATAACCTTCTCTGCCGGTGGAGGCGGTTATGATATTGAAGCCTGCTTTCTGAAACAAACGGGTATAGAGACGTCTGATGACCGGGTTGTCATCGATAAGAACAATTTTCTGCGGTTGCAGATTTTGCTTGGAATCTCCGTCATTAGCCCATTGGAGAGGGGAAACAAGCAGGATATCGTTGAGCTGGATCTGTGTTTCGGGTGACGGCAGCAAAATATCCTTGCTCCCACGGCGGATGCCGATAATTCCGCTACCAACAATGGTGTTGGCCGCCTCAACCGCATGACCTGCCAGTTCCGATTTTTCCGTTACTTCAAGCCAGCGGTGCTGTATTCCTCCCAGTGAGGCATCTCCTCCCTGTCTGCCATGAGCTGCAGCGGTTCTGGCCAAAATCCGGTCGGCAACCCTTCGTCCGGCGGAACTGTATGGAGAGATAATCGAATCTGCCCCCGCTCGAAGAATCCGCGATTCGGAAGATGCCTGCTGTGCTCTGGCGATGATATGCAGGGTCGGATTCATCTCCCTGGCCGTCAGGACGGTAAAGAGGTTGTGGGGATCGGAATCAAGCAGGGCCAGTAGGGCAGATGCCTTTTTTATTCCTGCCTTACCAAGAATTTCCTCTCTTGTCGCATCACCGTCAATACAGTTGAACCCCAGTTCCTGCAGATCTTTCAGCAGATCTCCAGAGGCCTCTATCACCACAAAAGGGGCTCCGGCCTTCTCGAAGTGTTCAGCAGCTGCAGCCCCAACACGACCATATCCACAGATAATATAATGCCCTTTCAGCTTCGCAATCTTCTTTTCCATGGCTTTTTTCTTGAGTTTCGGGTTTGCAGCGCGCTCCAGCATCATTTCGGTCAGGGCTTGAATGGTAAAGGCCAAACTCCCCACGCCTGACAGGATCAAAAAGACAGTGAATACCCTGCCGTTTTCAGAAAGGGTGTGAATTTCACCAAATCCAACCGTCGAAATGGTGATCACGGTCATATAAAGGGCATCAAATAATGGATAACCTTCAATTGTAACATATCCGGCAGTGCCTACACCGATAAAAAAAACAAGCAGTACTATAGCGAGGCGTATCCGATTGCGACTTTCCATATGATCGGGGTGTTTGAGGGAAGAGCAGAATAAAAATTATGTATTATGAGGACTATAGCATAGCCATAGCCTTCTTGAGTAGGACTTTTCTTTGCCAAACCCGGCTTTTGTCTGAGCCCCACTCTTTTTTCCGGGTAGACTGACTTCGTGCTTGAAAAAACGTGCAACACCGGGCATATCTTGACTGGGCATTCTCTACTCACGTCATCAGCTCTCCAGACCAGGTTGTGCCGGAAGCTGAACATCAGACCCATCCCCTGCCTGGATCAAAAATCAATATGAAAGCAGCCCTAACTGCATCATACACATAAGCAATAATGTCGGATCATTTCGGTAACATCAACATAACTCCTCCGGTGCCAGCAAAGCCAGCCTCAAAACCAGTCGCCAAACCAGTCGCCAAACCGGCCACTCTGCACGTAAAAGAACGATCTAGAAAAGGTCTGGGACGTGCCAAACCCACCGGTGAAAAAAAGAGCAACAAAGCATATTTTTATGTGCTCCTGTCTCTTGCTCTTTTGCCGCTACTTTACAGTATCATCGGCTTCTGGTTGGTACCCTTGTACATAGGCAAGGTCCTTCCTGAAAGAGTGACCGACAGGACAGGCATGCGCCTTACCTTGGATACTGTCACTTTCAACCCATTCACCTGCACATTTTCCCTGCATGGACTTAAACTCAAATCATCGCATGCAGGAACGGAATCTCCGGAGTTCCTGGCCATTGACAAAATTGACGCCGACCTCGCTCCCCTTTCTCTATTGCGGAATGATCTGGTCAGCAATGCACTGCACATCAATGGCCTGAACCTCACCATCATCCGTGACAAGGATAACCATTACAATCTCGAAGGACTACTGAATGCCAAGGGTCCCGGCCCATCCTCTGATATCATGAGTTTTTCCGAACTCCCCTTTCTCTTTTCACTCAACAATATCTCGGTCAGAAAAAGCAAGGTAACCTTCCAGGATACCCCCTCAGCAGCGATCCACACCCTTGAACAAATCGAACTCGATCTGCCGACATTGTCGAACTCCCCCTTTCAGGCAGATGAGTATATCCACCCCCGATTCTCCGCCGTCATCAACGGCAGTAAGGTCGAACTCACCGGCCAGACGGCCCTGCCCGGAGAGGGTAAGGAGAGCCTGAAAACCAGGTTGTCGTGCAACATTCATGCACTTGACCTGCCGCTCTACAGCAAGTACCTGCCTTCTTCCCTGCCACTGACACTCACCAAAGGCAAGGCGGGCGGCACGTTGCAGCTCAATTTTTCCCGCGACACCAATGAAGGGGCAAAGATAGCCGTTAGTTTTGCAGGAGAAATTGTTGACATGGCATTGATCAACAAAGAAAAAACGGTTGCCGCCACCCTGTCGACAACCACCTTGGAGGGTACCTTTCTGCCGATAAGCGGCGAACTGCGTTTTCACAAGATTGTCATCCGGCAACCCCATTTCACAGCCCGAGACACCCCCACTCCAGAGACCCTGATACGCCTTATACCTGCCCCGAGAAGAACAACCGCCAAAACAAATGCTGTAAAGACGTCTCCTTCCATCGACATCGATTCTTTTCAAATTGAAGATGGAGACTTTACTCTCTTCAGCAAAAAAACCGAAAAAAAGCCAGCCGCTGCCTGGACTTCACTGCAGTTCAGCATCAAGGACTTTTCCAGTCTCAAGTCTGCGGCTCAGCCAACAAGGAAAGGGAGTTTCAGCGTTAGTGCTGAAAAAGCGAATTCTTCCATGGCCTTTTCCTGGCAGGGCCAGTTTAATGACAGCAATGTACCTGAAGGTCTTCTCAGCCTTGACAACATCCCTGCGGCAACGTTTTTCTCCGAAATCGGCATACATCCCGGGACTGTCGGTTCCGGAACGGCAAATCTACAAGGGAAGCTCTCTCTCGCACTGCAGGACTCCGCACCAAACAAGCTTGTCACAAATCTGACAGAGGGTGAAATCAATCTGCACGGCTTGACTCTCCTGGCAGACAAAAAGCCCTGGCTTGAGGCCCCCGTGCTGAAGCTCTCCGGATTCAGCAAAAAAGGCTCGCGCGTTGATCTGGGCGGAATCCGCCTGGAAAATGGCGCCCTCACCCTGCAGAGCGACAAACTTCCCGAACTATTCAAAGGGATTGCGGCAAAGGGAAGTCAGATTTCTTTGAGCAGCATCGATTTCAGTGGGAAAATTACCGTCCTTGGTAAAACAGCAAAACCTCTCGCTCTCAGCTCAGTGCTCTTACAGGCCAATAACCTGCAAACCAAAACTGACAATAAAGAAACTCTGATATTTTCCGCAAAGGTCAATGAAAACGGTCTTTTCAAGGCAAAAGGAACGGCCCATCTTGCGCCATTCCAGGCATCTCTTTCCTCGGGATTCTCCGGGATTGAAGCACAAACGCTTCTGCCCTGGTTCAGCAACCTCCCTCTCTTGACGCAAGCACAGGCCATTCTCAGCGGTAAAGGAGTCCTGACTCTCCCAGAAACTTCCTTCTCCGGCCAGTTACGCCTCGACAATGCCGCCTTTACACGAGAAAAGAAGCCGCTATTAAGCTGGAGAACTGCTGATCTGCAAGGTTTTTCCTATACCGGGACACCATTCCATCTTGGCATATCGCTCATGGAAATCGATCAGCCCGTTATGACATGGCAGAGGGCGGTCAAAAATACAAGCCCTGGAGAACAACTGGGTTCCTTCCTGCAGAGTCTCTTGCCGGAGAAGGAGAAACCCTCTGCGCAGGCCAAAGAATCGATCTCGATTTCGCAACTGGATATTCAGGAAATACGGCTGAAAAACGGCGCGATACACTACAAGGACAACAGATTGTCTCCGCCTTGGACAGCGGAAATTCGTGAATTCGGCGGCCAGATATCCGCCCTGCACTCCACCCTCGCAAAGGAGCAGAGCCGGTTTTCTCTCTCGGGGCGTCTCAACACCACCCCCTTTTCGGTTGCAGGATCGGCTGATTTTTTCAGCAAAAATATGGCTGGCCAGAGCACCTTCAAAATCTCGGATTTTCCCCTCTCCTCTTTCCAGCCCTATCTGCGGTCAACTCTTGGCATTGACGGCAGCAAAGGGGTATTCACCCTGGAGCTTTCATCCCTCTGGAATGATGCACATCTGACCCACAAAGCCCGATATCTCTTCAGCGATATACAGCCAGTATCCGAGGAAGTGGATACGGCCCTGACTCTGGCCCTGCTCAAGAACACCGACCAACAGGTTGAACTCCGCGTGGCTCCCGTCCACAGCAGCCAGGGAGCCGGCATCCCGGTGCTCATCGGCACCATAACCGCATTCCAGCGACAATTGCTCAAAACCAAGGTCTCACCACTTCTTCTGGCCTCTGGGGACTATACCGATCTCGTCGGCAATGAGTTCGCCGAATTTCAACCCGGCGGATTTATCCTGTCAGAAAAAGGACAGAAAACCCTCTCCCGGTTCTCCACCTTTCTGGCCACCCATCCCTATGTGGGTATTCGGATTACCGGCTGCACTGATCGGCTTGTCGATGGAAATGCCATGAAAAAGCAACTGGAAAACATTGAAGCAACGCGTGTCAGTAAGGAAAATGCCCGCCGCAAAGCCATCTGGCAGCATGAAAGAGATATTGAAATGGATCGGCAGTGGGCACCGCAGCAAACAGGTGGCAAGCAGGGTAATACCAAAGCCGACCTCGCACCGCAGGTGGCCGATGATTACACAGCCATTTATCCGGAACCGGTGATCATCGGAGAATCAATGCTTCTGGACCTGGCCAGAGAAAGGGCGGCAAGAGTCCAGGCTCTCTTGACAGGCAAACTGGGACTGGACCCTGCAAGGGTTATAGTAACATCCGAACCCAAGGTGACCTTTGAGGCCAATAATCCTGGCAATCGAGCGCTGATCAGTCTCAGCGCCTTCACTCCGGTCAAGAAGAACCCTGCTACTCAGGAAGCTCCCGTACAATAAGCCGTTGTTAAATATTAACTGGGCCAGGGAAATGCCGTGATCGGCATAAGGAGACAACATCTTCTCTCTTGGCAAAACCGGGACAACACCGCTACCGGAACTCACCGAAGAACATATGTGGACACCAAACTGGAATGTGCTCGAACCAATTCTGCACTGGCTGGGCCTTCTCTCACTCTGTACCTTCTTTATCAGTCTGGCTGTCATCCCCTGGCTGATCGGCAGACTGCCCCACGACTTCTTCGTCCGACGTCCCGGTAGCCCAAAGCCTCTGAGTTGGAGATCCGGCCCAAGCGCACTCCTCTGGTTCGTGCTGCGTAATCTTGCCGGGGTGGCACTTTTTCTCGCAGGTGTGGCCATGCTGTTTCTCCCCGGACAGGGTATTCTCACAATCGTTCTCGGTCTTTCCATCATGGTATTTCCCGGGAAACACCGCCTTCTCTCCGCTCTCAGCAAACAACCCTCCGTACAGCGAGGTCTGGACTGGATACGGATAAAGACCAGGCACCGGGCCTTTATCTGGCCCGCCCAGCGCCCAGACCGGACGTTTTCAGCGGATCGCTAGATAGGTGCGGCAAGATCAGCCTCATCGTGCCTGCACCGCCACCTTCTTCCATCATTTTGCAAAGCTGGCCGCACCGATCTTCCTTCGGCTCTCGTTAGAAGAGAGTTGTATCGCCCCTCCTGAATGTTCAGGAAAGAGAACTTTTTGGAAAATCAAGAAACTTTACTTCCCTTTTTTCCTTTATTGCGTATACCATCAAGAGAACAAACTCTTGATAGTCCTGTTCTTTGCTGCAAAGTCCTCCTGAACGATATGGAAATGACACATTTTACAATGGACAACACGACACAGGATATCAGCAGACTCATTCATAACCAGAAAAGTCTGCTTGATGTCATGCCGGCGATGGTCTTCATCGTCAACGAGCATGACTCCCTCGAATATATGAACCCCAGTGCTATCCGTTTTTTCGGCAACCTCCTTGAGGGTGGGTCAAGCAATCGGGCGCATACCGCCGAAGAGACTATCAAGGCCCTGTTAATATTGGTGCGCAAAGAACAGATACTGAAAAAAACAGAAGGAAAGCAAGAAGACAAGATCAACGGGCACCATATTGAATATGCCCTGGCGCCTTTCATCGGCTATCGTGGTGATCAGCTTTACTGGCTCTTCATCCATGATCTGACCGAAGAGAAGACCCATATCGAAGAGCTCTCTCTTTTTCATAACAGCATCGAGACGATCCTCTCCCATAAGATCAACGAACTGAAGGAAAGCGAACGGATCCGCAGCAGCCTTTCCCTGGAACTCAACCACCTCAAAGATCACCTGAAAAAGCAACCGGCCGAAGGAACCATGATCGGCAGCAGCAAGACCCTGCGCGAGTTGCGCGACATGGTCTTCCAGGTAGCCAAATCAGATGCCACGATTCTTATAACCGGCGAATCGGGAACGGGTAAGGAACTTGTGGCCAATCTGATTCGAGAGACAAGCAACCGGAACGAAAAACCCTTTCTGAAGATAAATTGCAATGCCATCAACGATTCCCTGCTTGAAAGCGACCTTTTCGGCTACGAGAAAGGCGCCTTCACCGGGGCCGACAGCAAACGCAAGGGCAAATTCGAGGTTGTCGATGGAGGCACCATCTTTCTTGATGAGATTGGCGAAATCAGCCCGAGGATGCAGGCCGCCCTGCTCAGAGTCCTGCAAAACGGAGAACTTATCCGGGTTGGCGGAAATATGCCCATCACGGTGGATGTCAGGATTATTGCCGCGACCAATCTCGACCTGGCAAAGGCCGTGCAGGCGGGGAACTTCCGCCTCGATCTCTACTATCGCCTGAATATCATCAATATCTCCATCCCGCCTCTGCGGCAGCGCAAAGAGGATATAGTCGATCTGGTGACGCACTTCATCAGGCGCTACCGCGCGGCCTTTAAAAAAGATATCGATTTTCTGCCTCAATCGATCATCGATCGCCTGCTCAACCACGACTGGCCCGGAAATGTCAGGGAACTTGAAAATGTTATCCAACGCGCCGTCCTTATGGCCAAAGGCAATATTATCACGGAAAACGAGCTGCTCTTCGACATCCCGGCAGAGGAAAAGCAGACCATCCCCTCCACATCCTACCTGCAACGCCTGGATGGACTTCCTTTAAAAGGCATGATTGCCGAACTCGAACGCGAGATAATCTTGCATTCCCTGGAAAAACATAAGGGGAATGTCGCTCAGACGGCACAGGAACTGCATCTTGGCAAGACAGCCTTTTATGAAAAGATCAAACGCTACGACATAACACCGAAAGAGCTTAAATAATAACCACATAGGCACATGTATTGCATAACATCAAGTAGAGGGAGCAATACACTGCATTGTACGCTGCTGAATCATCGAGGTGAATTACATATCATGGCCGAACTTATCCCCCATTCTATTTTTTGCCCTTTCTGGTCACCGATCTCGCTGAAATGCAGTCTGTGCAGTGAGGGGCTTTTCATACCACTCGATGACCATATCGATGTGTATTGCAAGACTGAGGAGTTTCCTCTGTGTCTGCAGTACACCCTCAGTCACGATTCAAGCCGGCAATCCGGCGCCGAAACCGGAGATCTCTCCAGCGAAAGCCGCCGCAAATATGACCGCATCGAAAGTACACACCGCATTACCCTGGTGCGCCTCAGCGGTTCCGGAAATATCGCCTCACACTTCTCCACACCGGCAAGTACTATCGACATGAGCATGGGCGGTCTGCGCCTGCGCACCCAGGAACCGTTGATCAACGACACGGTCGTCCGGTTTTCATTCGATGATTCAGTCCCACAACTCCTGCAATCCGGCACGGCGACCATCAAATGGTGCTACAGACTGACAGACAGCTCCGAATATCAGGCAGGCCTCGCCTTTCGCAGCAACCAGACAGTTGAAGCCATGGGCATGTACCTTGGGGTACACAGCCGCTGCGTTAAGCCGTCGTTCAATAATAACCGTAACATGAGGAGCCGTAACGGCTCCTAAGAACACCCTCCTTCTCTCCTGGCCATTGTCCGTCGCACCAGCCATACCAGCCCCAAAACCGGGATTCCCATAACCGCCGTCATCATAAAAAACGACTTGTAGCCAAAGGCCGTCACAAGAGAACCCGAATAGCCACCGATCAATTTCGGCATAAGGGTCATGATCGAGCTGAAAATCGCATATTGTACGGCGGTAAACGAGATGTTCGTCAGGCTTGAGAGAAACGCGACGAAGGCAGTCATCGCCAGTCCCGCACTCAGGTTATCGGCAGCAATGACCACGGCCAGAAAGGAAATATCCGTCCCGGCCCCTGCCAGCAGCATGAACAGCAGATTGGTGATCGCAGAGAGAAAAGCCCCGAGAAAGAGGATCGAGTTCACCCCGAACCGCAGGGTCAGCATGCCACCCAGAAAACCGCCCAGAAGGGTCATTCCCAACCCAAAGGTCTGGGAAACGTAGGCTATGGCCTCTTTGCTGAAACCCATATCCAGGTAGAAGACGTTGGCCACTACCCCGAGTACAACATCGGAAAGACGGTAGAACCCAACAAGCACCAGCAGGAGCAGGGCGGGCTTCACACCATATCTGCTGAAAAAATCCTGTACAGGGTGCGCATAGGTTGTAAAAACCATCTCTTTGTCGACAAAACGGATCACAACCCCGCCCCAGGCCACGGCCATCGCCACCGCTATGGCCATGGCAAACCTGAGGACCTCGATGAAAAAGCCGGCAAGCTGGCCGATCAGCGGAAATCCTTGCCGAACGGAATCCTGCAAGTTAGTGAAAGCGTCACCCCCGACAAAAAATGTCAGCGCAAAAGCGGCAGCCGTCATGACGAACAGTGCGAAGAGTCGGCGATACTGGGCAGGCGTATAGACATAGCGAAGCTCTTTTTTAGCCGGAGGCTCAGCAATCCGCAGGGTGGTGATGACGCCGACCAGCACAACAAGGGCCATCGCCAGATAGGTTATACGCCAGGAAGCATAATCATAACTGGTTGCACTTGTGCCAAGGTGCGAAGCCAGCAGAAGTGAGCCGGCTCCGGCGACAAGCATACCGATTCGGTAGCCGGCAATGTACATTGAGGCCAGCATGGCCTGCATCGATTGCTCAACACTCTCGATCCGATAGGCGTCAATGACAATATCCTGGGTGGCGGCCGAGAAGCCCAAGAGAACCGCAGCAAAGGCCATCAAAGTCAGACTTCCCGCATGCTCTGCCGGGTTCACCATCGCCATCCAGGATATTGCCGCCATGATAAAAATCTGGGCCAGCAGAAGCCAGGCCCTGCGCCGCCCCAATTTTCGGGTGAGAAACGGCAGGGGCATGAGATCGACGAGCGGGGCCCAGACGAACTTGAACGAATACCCTAGGGCGGCCCAACTGAAAAACGTCACCTCGGATCGGCTCGCCCCGGCTTCACGCAGCCACACAGACAGGGTAGAAAATATAAGGAGCAGTGGTATTCCAGCCGAAAATCCCAGGAAAAGCATTGTGATAACCCTGGGATGTGTCCAGGCGGCAAAGGTTTGCCGCCAAGAGCGTTTATGTGCATTTTCACCGCTCATTCTTGTCTTTTTCCCCCAATACGATTATGTTGTCCCTGTTATTGCAAAGATGAAAATGCTATACTTACCTTAGGCCCTGTGCACTCCCCATTCACTTGGGACAGATGCAGCAGACTGAACGGGCCGAGCGTGGCCCGAAACTGCACCTATTACACTGCACAGCCCGATATCGCTACTTTTTCATTAATTAAAAGCCAACTCAACTGTTTGCACAGCACGTTTCATCGTAATGAATATTCAAATTTACAACACCTTGTCGGGCAAAAAAGAGCCTCTTCAACCGCTGGAACCGGGCCACGTCAAACTTTATGTCTGCGGCATAACCTCCTATGACTATTGCCACATAGGCCACGCCCGCTCGGCACTCGCCTTCGACATGATTGTCCGCTACCTGCGATCTCGCGGTTACCGGGTCACCTATGTTCGCAATTTCACCGACATCGACGACAAGATCATCACCAGGGCGGCCGAACAGAATACCACAACCGAAGAGCTGGCCAACCGCTTTATTGACGAGTTCTACACCGACATGGACAGGCTCGGTATCGACCGTCCCGACCTGGAGCCCAAGGCAACCGAACATATTGCGGAAATGATCGGCTTGATTACGGAACTTATTGAAAAAGGCATGGCCTACCCGTCAGGCGCCGATGTTTATTACGCCGTGAACAGGTTTCCGGAATATGGCAAGCTCTCCCACCGGAATCTCGATGACATGCAGGCAGGGGCACGGATCTCGATTAACGAGCAGAAGAACCATCCCATGGATTTTGTCCTGTGGAAAGGCTCAAAACCTGGAGAACCGACCTGGAACAGCCCATGGGGACCTGGGCGCCCGGGTTGGCATATAGAGTGTTCGGCGATGAGCCGGAAATATCTGGGTGAGACCTTTGATATCCATGGCGGCGGCAAGGATCTTATCTTCCCTCATCATGAAAACGAGATCGCCCAGAGCGAAGGTGCTAACGGCCAACCTTTCGTCACCTGCTGGATCCATCACGGCTTCGTCACCATCCGTGACGAAAAAATGTCGAAATCGCTCGGTAATTTTTTGACCATCCGGGACATTCTCAGCCACTATCATGCCGAAATTCTGCGCTTTTTCATCTTCTCCACGCATTATCGCAATCCTCTTGATTTTTCCGAGATGGCGATGCAGGATGCCGCCGCCGGCCTGGAACGGCTGTATGCCTGTGTGGCCCGGGTAGCTGACCTAGGCATGAAAGAAACGACAGAAATCGGGGGGAGGTCGATTTCAGAAAAGGATATCGAGACCCTGGGGGGCATGGAGACCCGCTTTCATCAGGCCATGGACAACGACTTCAACACGGCCCAGGCCCAGGCCATCCTCTTTGACATGGTAAAAATCATCAACAGGATCTGCAAAAATCTGCCACCGATCCCCGCCGCTACAGATCTGCAAATACTGGAAAACACTGTGCAGGCCCTGAAAAAGCTGGCGGGCATCATGGGACTGCTGCAGGATGAGGCCGCCTCCTTTCTCGCGAAACAAAAAGAAAAAATGCTCGCCGGCCTTGATATCAATGAGGAAGCCATTCTGACATTGATCCTGGAGAGATATGCCCGTCGGGCCGAGAAAAACTGGCAACGTAGTGATGAAATCCGTGATGAACTCCTGACCAGAGGTATCGAACTTAAAGATGGTCCGGATGGAACCACATGGGGCGTTAAACGTTCGTAAATACTCATCATTTCAGGTGAAGCCATGCCACGACTCCCTGCAGTTGCCGACCGCTTCTATCCCGGCACAGCCGATGCCCTGACCCTGGCCGTCCAGGGCCTGCTCTCCACCGGGCATGTCCAGAAAAAAAAGGCCATTGCCGTTGTTTCGCCCCACGCGGGCTACGTCTACTCGGGCGCTGTAGCAGGCGAGGTCCTGAGCTTCGTCGAGATCCCTGAGACTGTCGTACTCCTAGGCCCGAACCATCACGGTCAGGGCGTGCCTGTAGCCCTCTCACAATCGACATGGCACATGCCCTTGGGTGATGTGCCGGTTGAGCAAGAACTCGCCACCCGGCTGCAGGCTGCGCTCTCCGTTATTCAGTTCGATGAAACAGCGCACCGTTACGAACATTCGCTGGAGGTGCAGGTCCCCTTCCTACAGGCCATGCAGAAAAATCTCAGCATCGTCCCCTTGGTCCTATCACATATTTCCTACCCACTCTGTGCCGAAATCGCCCAGGCCCTGGCCCAGGTCATTTCTGAATCGGATAAGGAGGTGCTCCTCGTGGCCTCCAGTGATATGACTCATTATGAATCCCGAAAGGCGGCAGGCCAAAAAGACCGTCTGGCCCTCGACCGGATAGAAAAACTCGACGCCAATGGCCTGTACCGCACAGTAATGGATCACAGGATTTCCATGTGTGGGGTCATTCCGGTCACCATCGCCCTGCTTGCAGCCGTGCAGCTGGGGGCCAAAGAGGCACGGGTGCTGACCTATACCGACTCGGGTGAAATATCCGGAGACACCGACCAGGTCGTGGGATATGCAGGAATAGTCATTTCCTGAAGCCGGGACCAAACCTCTGTTTTTTCTTGACAGAGGTTGCTATTTCTTCTATATATCTGTCCGCATCGTGCCACCCGCGCTGGGGGATGGTCTAATGGTAAGGCGGCGGACTCTGACTCCGCTTATCGAGGTTCGAGCCCTCGTCCCCCAGCCACTTCTTGTTTTTTTCTCAATTATTTCAAATAGCTGAAAAAGCTCATTCCAGTAAGATTTCATGAGGCGTCACACACAGGTGATACACAATGACCTCTTATGCCCCCTCGTATCTGTTCAAAAACCGTTTCGGCATATTTTACTTTCGTGTTAGAATTCCTATAGCTGTTAGAGTCTAATTCAATCTTCAAAAAACGGAAATTCGAAAATCACTCGGAACTTCCAACAAGAATGAAGCCTTTCGTCTGGCATGAATATGGTGGGTAAAAATGGCAAATGCTGACTTCAAATCAGCTATGACTGGAATTGAAGAAATTGAAGATGCTATTGACGAGCGAAACAGATTACTCAAGATAGGAATAAATTTATTACATGATTTAATAGTACGAGAATCAATACCTGACTATGTTTAATCGGATAAAGAAGAGTTTCAGGAATCTTTATCTCCATTAGAAAGAAAAGCACTACATGTGGCAAGGGTATATTTCAGTCTGGATGGTGGGGTATCATCAATTCCTGATATGAATTTCTTTTTCGATTAATATTGAATAGATGTAACATATGAAAACTACACTGAAACAAAAAACATTAACTTCATTTCTTGGAATTATATTAGCAGCAGCATTATTTTTTTCACCAGTTACCAAAATACCTCTTTTAGACACAAAAACAGATAAATACTTTAATACTGCTATAACCAAAGCAGGACTTGCCTATGCAACTTGTAGAGCAATCAATGCCTCTGTTTCAGTTGTCAAAGATTCGAGTCTACAGTTGGAACCTGCTGGAGTGGGCGTATCATTGGCAGTTGGGCAAGTTCTGGACCCTATAGATGATATGACAGAACGATTGTCGGATGTGCTGGTGACTGCAATCACTTCTCTCGGTGTCCAAAAACTATCTTATGAAATAGGTATTTCTCTTGCGCCACAAATATTTGCTTTATTTCTTTTAATATTATCTATACTTGTATGGTTCGATAATGACAGGGTAACTTCACTACAAAGGATTACAACTCGAATTCTAATACTCATTGCGATTTTGCGTTTTTGTCTTCCAATGTCATCAATTGCAAACGATTACGTTTATAAGAACTATTTTGCAGAACAAATTTCAAAAGCAAACAATGAACTAACTCTCCGTTCAGAGATTTTCAATCAATTGGGAGATATTGTAATTCCTGATGCCACTGGTTTTTGGGGGACTATCGAAAATAGCACAACATTAATAAAACAAATATCGATAGAATTCAGAAATGTTCTTAAGGCATCTGTAACAAGTATGGGTGCAATAATAGAAAATCTCTTGAAACTTACATTTCTCTATGTTGGAATTTTTTTGATTCAAGTTACTATTTTACCTTTGTTGATATTCTGGTTTCTTGTTAGAATTGCAAACACTCTTTTTCAAACAAACATTCCAGTATATTTAAATCCCCATAAGGATGATTCACTGTAAATATCACAATGAACTTAACCAAATTCCTTATCGCTATTATCTGCTCAGCCTGGTTTATCCCGGTCAGTTGTTCAGTAGGACTTTATGCAGGAACCCATTTATTATCTTGGTCTGATGCGAGAGATGTTCAGAAAGGTCAACAGCTTCATCCTCTGGCATATTTTGTTTATGAAACCCCAAGTAACAACAACACATTCAAATATGCTCAGTTCAATGACCTCCAGCAGATAAAAGCATCATCTTCAAGTAATTCGTTTGTAATGAAACCGGATAACGACTCTATCAAATCTGGAAAATACAATTCCATCTCTTATCAGGTTATTTCCACAAAAAATTCTGAACAAACAATTGAAGTTGCGCTTAATGATGATGATAAAACAGTCTGGTCTACTTATAGGGCTACTTCGACAGGCATAGTACCAATGAGTTCCAAAATGATGTATTTCGGATATTTATTTAAGGCTTTTCCTTTTGCATTGATGTTTGCATTATTGCATTACTATGGTGGTCGTTTAATACGTAAAAAGAACATATCTCCCACTTCAAAATAAAAATGTGATGATTATTTGTTGAAAGTTGTAACCGGAATCCACTATTTGAGAGATGCATAACAATAAGAAAATGGAGAATACAACTATGGCAGCGACCAAGTCTGCAACCGAACCCACACCAGCACCAAAAGCAAAAAGAAGAAGACTTGTTAATGATCAGGAATTATTAAAAAAGCTATTGACCCTGTTAGAAAGGGATAAGTTTACTAAAGAAGAATTGGCAGCAAAGTTAGAGCTAGAAAGTCCCAAACAAATCAATGACAGTCTGCTACTTGCAGCGGTTAAATTGGCAGGTGGAAGTGCCTTCCTTTCAAATATTATCGAAAAGACCGGTGGTAGTAGAGCAAGGAAAGGTCCACAATACTCTTCTAATAAGGGTTTGATTGTTCCTGCATGGATGTTTGAGGGAAAGGAATTAGTCGATGGTCAGAAGTACACAATGAATTTCGGTATCAGGACAGGCATTATCACTCTAAAACCTATGGATGAATAAGAGATGGTGGTAGAAAATTCCCTGTAATCTTCTCCACGATCACAAAATTGTCAGAAAGGGTAGGTATATTGATCCTTCATAATATTATTTAGATTAGGAGGATATGACTTAATTACAGATGATCAAATAGAAGAACTGATATTGGAAGCCCATCGAGTTTTTGGTAAGACTTCTATGAGTGGGGATGGTAGGTGGAAAGGGCATGTAAATAATTTTGTGTAAATAGCTTTGGTTTTGTATTTCAATAAGCTGGCATTCTCTCACCGAACACGATGGAAAAACAGTTCAAGGCAGGTTTCCAATCCCTGATCGGCATAGTCCATTTCTTGGCGATATTGTTAAGCGCCAGATAGAGGAGTTTGAACATCGATTCGTCATTGGGAAATGACCCGCGATTCTTGGTCACCTTGCGCAACGACATATTCAATGATTCTATTGCGTTTGTCGTATAGATCACCTTGCGTATCTCTGGCGGATAGGCAAAAAACGGGATTATTCGATCCCAGTTTCTCCGCCAGGATTGGCCGATGGACGGATGTGTTTTCTCCCATTTTTCTTCGAAAGCCGTAAGACACATTTCAGCCTGCTCGGCAGTTGGGGCCTGGTAGATGGTCTTGAGATCCGTAGCCACCTCTTTGCGCTGTTTCCATGAGACATACTTCAAGGAATTACGCACCATGTGGACGATACAAAGCTGAACCTGAGCATGGGGGAAGACCGTCTCGATGGCCTCTGGAAAGCCCTTCAGGCCGTCAACGCAGGCGATGAAGATATCCTGGACGCCACGGTTTCTCAATTCGGTCACAACCTGGAGCCAGAATTTGGCGCCCTCGGTCTCGGCTACCCACATTCCCAGGACCTCTTTCACACCATCCATGGTGATGCCGATAGCCAGATAGACCGCCTTGTTCAAAACATGCCCGTTTGCCCGGCCCTTAACACGGATGGCATCCATATAGACAATAGGATACACGGCATCCAGAGATCGATTCTGCCAGATTTTGACCTCGTCATTCACGGCATCGGTGACTGTCGAAATCAGGGTGGGGGAAACCTCAACACCGTAGATTTCCTCCAAATGCCCCTGGATTTCTCTGGTGGTCATTCCTCGGGCATAGAGTGAGATTATCTTGTCATCAAAACCGGCAAATCGGGTTTGTCCTTTGGGGATGATGACGGGCTCAAAACTGCTGTCTCGGTCTCGGGGGATCTCTATCGGCATATTACCGAAATCCCCCTTCATGGTCTTACCAGTTTTACCATTACGGGCATCACCGCCTTTAGTGGCAATGGTACCGTGTTTTTCATGCCCAAGATGGACGGTCATTTCCGCCTGTAGTGCCCGTTCCAGAATTGCTTTGGTGAGTTGCTTGAGTAGCCCGTTCTCTCCGATCAGATCTTCGGGCTTCTGGTAGTTGTAGTTGGCAAACAAATTATCGAGCAGTTCTTTGTCAATGGCCATATAATCTCCGTGTTGAGGGTGGGGTCTTCAACTACCCCTGAATGGCCATTTACACAAACTATTTTACACCCTCGGTGGAAAAGTAATTATCTGACTTGAATACTACTAAGGGTAATACATAGGCATCTCACGACAAACATTATATTCTGCATTGGCTGCTTGATGATGAACTATGAAAAACTTAGTCTTTATTTATGGTACATTCAAGAAAGGATTCTATAACCATTATCTTATAGAGGACTCTGATTTTATAGGAAAGGGTCGAACTCTTGCATCATTTGCTCTTTTCATAGACAGGCTCCCGTATGTAACCAAAGAACTTCCCCTGGTACCTATAAAGGGTGAAGTATATTCTGTTGATGGTGCTACCCTGACCGATCTTGATCTATTAAATGGGCATCCCGATATCTATTGCCGGGAGTTGGTTGATATTATCCTTGATGCAGATTCTTCAGTTGTTAGGGTATGGCTGTACTTCAATCCTAGTGCTAAAGGTGTGCTTGATGTAACTGGAGAATATGAACTCTGATTTTCGTGTCGGTTTGGATTGCGACACAAGTGAAATTATTTCAGGTTACTTAGTCTCGAAATTGAAGTTTAAGAAAGTACAGTGATTTATCTTTTACCGATATCCTTTTCCCCTCAGGCACAATATACACCAATTCCGGGGAGGACAAATCTGATGCGCTCGCACATCAGCAAGAGGGCATGTTACAATAAAACCTGTCCCCGACTTTTCCTTGATCGAGAAAAAATGATTGCAAAAAAACCTAGTATGAGACAGGCTGATTGTTACACCCTTTCCAGATTTTAATAGCTCGCCAAGGCAGGCAATCGTTTCTCTTTGAGGCCTTATCCTTCAGATGTTATGCTGCAGTTCAGAACCAAAAGGGGGGCTTCCATGCCAAAGACACGAACGTACAGTGTCGTCAACAACCGCCTTCAGTTTCAATGTCCCTTCTGTCAATCGAAAAGATTAGTTGCTCTTCCCCCGGACAAACGCAGAAAAAGCATCCGCTGTTTTAATTGCGGAGAACTCTCGCATTGCCTGTTCAACCGGCGCATCACACCGCGACAATCGCAGACCGGCAAAGCCGTGATGATCTTCACCGACGGTAGAGAACTACCGATCGATCTGTACGATATCTCCCCAGGTGGCGTGGGTTTCGACATCACCAGCGGCAGTGCCGGGGTCTCCATCAAGCAGGAAGTCAAGCTCAGGTGTGCCTGGAATCCCCGCCTGCTGGACCAGGGCAGGTTTGTGATCAGAAGCGTAAAAGGGCGGCGGGTCGGCGTGCAGACAGCTGAGAAGAAATTCAGCTAAGAGGAGGACATTCCTTGACAAAAGGCCTTTTGATGGGTGTTCCGGTTTTCAAATAAAAGCCAAAGGAAGACTTGGTCCCGTCCTGCCCCCTCCTGGCCCCTTCCCATGGCTGAAATCCGACCCATCCACCAAAAATAAACAACCCAGCAAAGAGTACCAATCAAAGTCAGCCAGAAAGCGAAACCGTCTTGTCCATCACCAATTCCTCCAATTATTGCGCGTATGTTACGCGATGGGAAGATAACGGGATCCATCATCGACCGGCCGTACACCTTTCATACTCGCTCCCTCGAGACTCTTCCATTCTATGTCTGATGTTTGCTGATACATGCGAAAATTCCCCCGCCCCTCCCGCTTTACGGCGTACATGGCAGCATCTGCATGGGCAATAAGGTCCTGTGCAACGGTTCCATCTTCAGGGTAAAGAGCTATCCCAATACTGGCTCCCGTTTGCAGAACATGACCAAAAATTTCAAAGGGCTCCCCAAGAATCTTGATGATCATCCGGGCTACAGAATTTAGATACTCCTGATTAATAAATTCCTGGAGGACAATGACAAATTCGTCACCACCCATACGGGCGACCGTATCGTTTCTCCGCAGTGAACTTTCAAGTCGTCTGGCAACCTGGCGCAGCAGTTCATCACCTGTATCGTGTCCAAATGTATCATTTACCGGCTTGAACCGGTCCAGATCGAGAAAAAGCACGCCACAGCGACATTTTTTGCGAGAACAGGCATGAATCGCCTGCTCCAGACGATCCATCAAAAGCACTCGATTGGGTAGTCCCGTAAGGGCATCGTTAAACGCCATCTGCTGGATGGCATTATCCATGCGAGTACGCTCCGTCACATCCCGCACAACCAGCAAAACGCCGCTGATTATTTTGCCATCGTGAATAGGCAATACTGCGAACTCATACATCCCTTCCCGGGTAGGCAGGCCACCAGTCCAGAGCAGACAATGCTCTGTGTCGAGGGACTCCGGGGCAATCCAGGCCGGCGTCGGAGCGCTGTCTCCCTGGACGAGCAGATGGGCAGGCTTGCCGGCGGCAACTGCCGACGAGGTTCGCAGCCAGTCGCCGGCAATTCGATTGATACGCAGGATATTACCGTCCCGATCCAAACAAAGCACGGCCTCGTTGACTGTATTAAACGTCAGTTCCCATTCGTTGGCCGCCTTTCGCAACATACTTACGCTCAGCCTCTGGCGTTCCACCATTTCGCGAAAGGTCTGAGCCAGAGCTCCTATCTCGTCGCGGGTGCGGATGCTGTCCAGCAGGGTGAGAACCTTGTCCCCCTGGGACAGGTCGGAACTCTCCAGTTCTTCCGTAATTATTTTGGCGGCCGAGTGAAGATGCCGGAGTGGAAGCGTGATTCTCTGGACGGCAAAGAAACCGACCACGATGAAGAAAAGAAGGCTCGCTCCTGCCGTGCCGAGCATGATGCGACGAGACTCATAGAGTGACCTAAAGGCTTCACTTTTGGGGAGCTGCATGCCAACGATCCAGGAAGTATCCGGGACTTTCCTTAACCCTAACAACATCGGGATCCCGCGCGAATTTATTGATTCACCGACCCCCTCAAAACCATTGATAGCCTTGTCAAGAAGGTGATTTGCTCCCTCGGGAATGTCTCTCTTCAGTATCCGGCTGTTATCCGGGTGCAAAATCATCAGGCGACTTTTATCAAAAACGTACAGATATCCGTTGTTGCCAATCCGCTGGGTGCGCAACCCGCCCAGGGCCTGTGGTGCGAGCAAATCGACCGAACAGGCAACTACTGCCACAATCTGCTTGTGGGAATCGAAAAGCGGGGCTGTGAAGGTGAGCACCGGCGCACCGGTACGTTTGGAGAAATAGGGGTCACCAACAACGCCACGCCCCTCTGAGACAGTGCGCTGAAAATAATCCCTAAAGGCAAAGGAAGTCCCCTGCAACTCAGGATGGGCGGGGTAATCTGTGAGGAAGTGCCCTTCACGGTCAAGAATGAAAATTCCGTTTCCAAAGCGATGAAACTGGCTTATTTTTTTGAGATATGCTGCGACTTCAGCCATACGGCCGGCCTCAAGGGCCTTGAGCGGCAGGTTTGCTGCAATGACTTCTGCGTTCTGCCGAGAATCCTGAATGAAGGCTGAAATATTCAGGACGCTGGCGCGGGCCATACCATCTACGCCGGCAAGTACAGACTCACGCAGGGATATTTCATGAAAGTACAGCATTATGCCGCTGGAGACGCCGCACAGGAATACTACCAGCGGAATTATCAGAATGATTGTCTTGGTACCCAGCTTCATGCTATCCCCACATCCTGTTATTTCCCCGGATAGTACGACAATACCATGAGTTTAACAGATTACTATTCTTATCATCCCCGGTCTCGACTATTTACAGTACCAATAGGAGTCGTTGTTGATTTGTTGATTAACTTTCCTACTCTGCCAGCATAGTCAACAACTCAAGAATGTCCCCTTAGCTGTATCCTCTCCCTTTACTCCCTCCGCACCACCACTGTCACGTCATACAATGTGGTGATAAGTAATCGCTTTTGGGGGGAGCCCTAAAAAAACCACCTTCAGCCGAGAGCCATTTGATCCAACGCTGCTAGGCTACCCTTTCATGCTGATTTCTGCAATTTTTTTAAGCCGACAACCTTCCCCCGCCCCAGCATTGAACCGGGCACGCAAAACGTTTTCCGTCAGACGGCAAGGGGCCGGGGCAAAGGCACAGAAAATGTGGACTGCCAGGGCGCAGAACAAGGTGATGAGATGCCGGTCCACCAGCCCTGGATAGCGCGTGTTTATTGCCTCGTGCGGCATGGTTGCTCCAGGACGGCCGTGGATAGGGTTTTCATCCATCCCGGTCCAGCGAGTAGGGATTAGCGCTTGACTTTCATCAACTTTGCCACCACGCCCTCGGCTTTGAGACTGTCAAACGCGGCGCGGGTGCGCGCGACGATGTCGTCGGATGTCGATCGGCTGTATGCCATGTAGAGGCCAGTCGTCAGCCCGTCCAGCGTGTAGACCTGCTCCAGTCTGGCGAAGTCGACTTTGGCTTCTTCGCACAGCAGGACAGCGTCGCGCTCCGGCATGGGCACGAGCTGGACTTGCTGGTTCAGCAGCTTCCTGAAGTTATCGGCGTTCTTCGCCGAGACGACCAGCTTGGTGAAACCCTGGCCCAGCAGGTACTGATGGCGCACGTCGTCGCGCAAAACGCCAACGCTGTAGTTCTTCGCGGCCTGCAGATCGCTCACCGCAATGTCCTTGCGCTCGCGCAGCTTGTAGAAGTGGTACTCGCTGCGCATGATCTCGCCCACCCACTTGAACAATGGCTCACGCGCCGGGGTGCGGGCGATCAGGTATATCAGCACGTTCGGTTCCTGCTGCGCGATGTCATAGGCTCGCGCCCATGGGTACAGGGCGAGCCGGTAGTCGTTCAGGCCGGCGCGCTTCAGCGTGGCTTCGGCGACCTCGCTCGCCGGCCCTGCCACTTTTCCGTTTTGCAAGTAACTGTACGAGGTGTCTTCGGTGACACCCTTGATGCTTTGTGCGTGGCTGCTGGCGCAGACCAGTGCAAGCAGCAGGGCAATCCAGACGGGCAGGCATGGTGTCATGATGGGCCTCTGTGGTGTCATTAATCGGCGATTCGGTTGCGCCCCAGGCTCTTGGCGCGGTACAGGGCCTGATCGGCGCGTTGCAGCAACTGATCGAAGGTGTCCATCGTTTCCGGATCGAGCTGCGCGACACCGATACTCACCGTCACATACGGCGCCACCGATGAGGCAGCGTGAACCACAGCACGGGTGGCGAGCACCTGGCGCAGTTGCTCTGCGGACTTGTGGGCGTTAACGGCGTTAGAGCCCGGCAGCAGCACGGCAAACTCTTCGCCGCCGACGCGGGCCGCCAGTTCGCCAGCACGCGCGAAGACATTCTTCAGCGTTTCGGCCACCACTTGCAGGCACTGATCGCCCATGACGTGACCGTAGGTGTCGTTGTAAAGCTTGAAGAAATCCACATCGCACATAAGTACGGTCAGCGGCTGCCCCAGGCGGCGTGCGCGGCGGAATTCGACTTCCTTGATTTCGTCGAAATGGCGCCGGTTCGCCAGCCCGGTGAGCGGGTCGCTACGCGACAGCTCTTCCAGGCGGGTGTTGGCCGCGCGCAGCTCGGCCGTGCGCTCATCGACCAGTTCGGCCAGGTGGTCGCGGTGCGCGGCCAGATCACGCTCGTTCTGATGTTGCCGGTCGAGGTAGGCCGATAGGTTCCCTTGCAGGTCGTTGACGCCCGCTTCGAGCAGGCTCAGTTCGTCGTGGCGCAAAGCCGGCCGGTCGAGATGCATGGCCCGATGGAGGTTGGCGGGCGACAACTCGCCCAAGTGGCGCGCAATGTGCTGCACGTGCACCGTAACTGTGCGGTTGAACATCCACATGATCAGGCCGGCCAACAGCAGCGACTGGATGACCTGGGAGACGACGATGCTGGTCACCTCGCGCTGCAGGCGCTGCCACAACACCCGCTCGTCACCCACGAGAGTCAACTCGCCGACGGTCTCGCTCGCGCCGGGGTAGGGTTCGTAGATGAGCATCCGATGCAGCGACGGCGCGAGGAGCGAATCCTGTCGCTCACCACGCTGGTGCTCCAGTATCTCGGCTGCGCGCCCGACTCGCAGGATGCGCAGCTCAAACCGGCCAACCGAAGCGACCAGGGCGACGCTGTCCAGTTGGGTCTGCAAAGTCTCGCGGTCCATCTCCCAGATCGCCTTGGACAGCGTGCGCTGGAACACCTGGTCGATCAGCGTCAGTTCGGCGGTCATTGTCGCCAGGTTGCCGCGCCACGCCGTCCAGGTGCGAACCGTGACCGTAAGGAGGGTGAATACGAGGCAAAACGCCAGCGTTGCCAGCACCAATCGGCGCCCGAGCGATCCGGCAGGCTGGATTGACGATGGCGTCGCACCTGCAAACTCGGTGTCCGGCGGCGCAAACACCTTACAACCACCTCTTCAAAATGGCGTCATAGGTGCCGTTCTTGCGGATCGTTTCCAGCCCCCTGCGGAAGCGCTCGACGAGAACATCTGACGTTTTCAGGCTGAAGGCCAGGTTCAGCCCATAGTCGCCGTCCAGGTCGGGCAGGCTCAGCGCGCGCATCACCATCCTGGCCGGATCATCGCCCGCCCGGCGAATCAAGTACAGGGCATTCAGCTCGATGGAGATCCACAGGTCTATGCGCCCGAGCTTGAACTTTTCGTAGTTGTACTCGTATTTGTTGCTCGACTGCAGATTTTTGCCGACAGCAAAGCCCTTGGTTACGAGGTACTGCTCACCGGCGTCTTCCTTTACTGTCGCGATCTGGTATTTGCGCGCGTCGTCGAGGTGGTCGAGACGGATGTTGCTGCCGGGCTTTGAGAACAGATACCAGTGCATCGGCGCGATGACGCCCACCCACTTGAATAGTTTCTCACGCTGCGCTGTGCGGGTGATCGAGTAGATCAGTACATTTTCTGAATTCAACGCGATGTCGTAAGCGCGCGCCCAGGGCATGGACTGGATGCTTGCCTGCACGCCAACTTCCTTCAGCACGGCCTGAATGACTTCGGTACTCATGCCGGTGAGCCGCCCACCCTGCGTCATGTTGTAGGGTGGCAGCTCTTCGGTGACGATGCGGATATCGTCAGCGGCAAAGGCTGGCAACGCGAGGCAGGCTAGCATCGCAAACTGCAAAGTGAGGGTGATTGTGCGGGCAAATAATGTCTGTCTCATGGAATCGGCGACCTTGGCAACGGGGTGATGTGTGTTGCGGGGAAGGCGTCGGGGCCGACCAACAACATGCAATTATCTTACACCCTCTGTTTTACAAGAGAGGATAACAGAGGCTCGGCTGTACCAAAGCGACTGCACTACGCACATCACTGCGGCAATAATCAATACACATAATTTTCCATTCACTGCTCTGGAATGCCCGTGAATAGGTGCTCTCAACAGGTGAGGCGATAGGTAATCGCTTTTTTGGGAAGCCCTAAAAAAAAGCCCTTCCAGCCGAGAGCCATTTGATCTGATACTGTAAGGCTACTCTTTCATGCTGATTTTTGCAATTTTTTAAGCCGACAATCTTCCCCGGCATTGGAAGGGGCAATAATTCAATTTCGCCATGAGCCTGTAAAGATTATCCGTAACTACAGCACCTCCACATAGTTTATTGTTTGGCCCGTAATTAATGTACTTATTCGACCATTCAGTCAATTATTCCTGTTAAATCCCAACACGTGCCCCCTTCTGGGTGGCTGATCCATCACGCTGAACTCTTCGTCATGACCGGAGAAAGTTACCGGTTACGTGAAAACCTACGACAAGAAGAATCGTTTTCGAAAATTTATTCCAATAAAGAAATCCTTAGCCTGACATTCAGTTTCGCTTTTGTAAAGAGCGCTTTTCGGAGCAGTGTGTACAAATTTTATACGAAAAGTACAAAAATTGAGCTTTTAGCTGATTGAACTTTGCCAATATATAAACAAACAGCACATAGATACAATCGAACAAGTTGCCTTGATAATACTCGAACGGAGAATCTGAGCTGGGCTACAAAACAGCCTGTTAATATACGCGAAAGCCGGTAATTTGTTGTCACAGATACAGCTGAATTTCTTTTGTTTGTCGAGAAAAGGGAGATATAATATGCACCGAAGTGATCCCATGTGGCACCTTATTTGCACTGCCTTTTAGAGTGTCCGCATCTCGCAATGCCAATGGTGCTGAAGTAACATTGGCATTCTCTGACAACAATCAAAGGAATTCAAAAATGTAAATAACCGTAATTAATGTACTTGTTCGATAATTCAGCCAATTATTCCTGATAAAACCCCTGCACGTGCCCATCTGGATCGGCTGATCCATTACGCTCAACTCTTCGTTATGACCGGAGAAAGTCACCGGTTATGTGGAAGCCTACAACAAGAAAGAAGAATCGTTTTCGAAGACTTATTTATAATTCGAATTGAAAATGATTATCATCATCAAACTTAACTGAAAGAGATTAAATTTGGCTATTTCAAACAAAGACTTGGAGTATTACGGTTTTGACTTGGATCAGAACCGCAGAGAAGTAGAACATGTAAAACAGGAGCATCCCTTCGGTGTAAAGGAAAAGAAGCACATTAACAACCTGGACCACCAACTGCATCAAACCCTAAGCCAGACACAGGTAATTAAGAGAAACAACTCCTTTTTCCACTTTAACCGCTCCCTTCACAAGTGGCTCGGGGTTGCCGTAAGTATCATTATTTTGACACTTGCTGTTACTGGTATGTTACTTAACCATAAACAGAGTTTGGGTTATATGCCTGACGTTAAACACGAGGCTACCGGTCAGATTTCGCAGGGTCTGCCCATAGAGGAAGTGGCTTTGATTGCCATAAAGGCGACGAATAACAAGGATATTAATACCGTAAAAGATATTGACCGGATCGATTACCGAACTAAAAATATGTCTGCCAAAGTTCGATTCAAGGACACAGAAAATACTGAGGTAATCGTGGATTCTGTAACAGGAGACGTATTAAATGTTGCCTCCCGAACCGATGTGTTTATTGAAAAGTTACATAGCGGGGAGATTTTTGGTGACATGTTTATAATAATCACTGATATCGCAGCAATCTCTCTAGTCCTTTTAACCATTTCCGGAATCTATCTTTGGATTTACCGCAAGTGGCGACGTCGTTGGAATGTGCAGTTGATAAAAGAAAGGAATGCTAATTTACAGTCCCAGCCAGTGTGAATTCTCAGGCAATACCTTTCAGGATTTCAAAAAAGGCGGCCGAAAGGATTTATCCTTCCGGCCGTTTGGTATGTCGACTGCAGTCTACCGCACCGGGTAATCCCTTGGCGCCGGAGTCCCCTCGCAGACGCCGCCGTTTCACTCGGATTCGTTGAACCGGTCCGAGTTGTTAAAGATCTCGGTGGTGATGGTTTTCTCTTCTCGATATAGAAAGGGGTCAAGTCTGCCGTTGGCTTTTATTCAGAATTTTCCTTATCTCCTCACATGTTTCTATACAGAATGGGGACACTCAAAAGCGATATAGCAGAAGGCCATCACTCGCCAGCAAAGGCACAGAAGGCGTGGACTGCCAGTCCTGCTTCCCGCAGTCTCCTGCTGCCACCGAGATCCGGCAGGTCGATGCTGGCCGCCGCCTCGACAATCTCAACCCCGAGGCGCTTCAGCAGCTTGGCCGCGGCCAGCATGGTGCCGCCGGTGGCGATGAGGTCATCGATAAGGATGACCCTGTTGCCGGGGTGCAGCCAGTCGGTCTGGATTTCCACCTCGGCCTCGCCATATTCAAGGGCATAGGCCTCGGAGATGGTCTTGCCCGGCAGTTTACCTTTTTTGCGCACCGGGATGAAACCGGCGTTCAGCTCGTAGGCCAGTGGGGCGCCGACGATGAAGCCGCGGGCATCGATGCCGACCACGGCATCGATTGGGGTAGTGAAATAGCGATGGACAAAGAGGTCGATCACTTTACGGAAGACCAATTTGTCCTCCAGGAGCGAGCTGATATCCCGAAACATGACACCTTTTTTGGGCCAGTCGGGAATCGTGCGGATATGCCTTTTCAGGTCGAAACCAAGTTCATGCATGAAGTCACCGTGCTTTGGGTTTAACGGGTTGCAACTCAGCCATATATCATGATCCAGCCCACCAGGATCAACAGGCTGCAGAGGGTAACGGGGATGCCGGTTTTGGCATGTTCCCTGAAAGAGATTGTGACACCCTCAGTGGCCGCCTGTTCGACCACGATGAGATTGGCAATCGAGCCAATCAGGATGAAGTTGCCGGCGAAGGTGCTGGAGACGGCCAGGGCGTACCAGAGCCGGTGATCGCCGGGGTCGAGAAACTGGATGAGCAGCATGACGGCCGGGACGTTGCTGAAGATATTGCTCATATTGCTCAAAAAAGCGGCAACCCCGGTGAGGATCAAGGGATTATCAAGACGTATGCCCCCTGCCCGCAGAAAAGCCATCAGGCGGGTCGGCATATCGCCCTGGGTGATCCCCCCGTGCACCACGATGAACAGTGCGCAGAACAGGGTGATGAGATGCCAATCCACCAGCCCCAGAATTTTGCGGGTATCGTTGTGCCGGCTGCAGAGGAGCAGCCCGGCCAGACCAATAGCCGAGACCTCGCGGGGAAATAGGGGTGAAGAACAAGGCGATCAACACGGTAATGGCCACAAGCCCCTTGGCGGTCTGCTGACGGTTGAAGGTCGGCCAACTGGCCCGGCGGCCGGGATGGGCGGTCTCGCTCTCGGGCCCGGCCATAAAATGATGGCGGTAGAAGAAGAGGATCAACAGGAAACCGGCGATCAGGGCGATGGCCGAGGGTGGCAGACACCAGAGGAAAAAGGCGTTGAAATCGAGATGGGCGCTCTGGCCGATGAGCATATTCTGGGGATTACCGATGATGGTCGCCGCCGAGCCGATATTACTGGCGATGGCCAGACCTATGAGAAAGGGGACGGGATTGAGTCGGGCCGCCACCAGCCCGTGGATCAGCACCGGGCTAAAGGCCAGACAGGCAATATTATTAGCCAAAAGGGCCGAGAGACCGGCGCTCAGGAGCATCGAGGCCCCGAGAAAGAGCCGCGGCCGACCCAGTAACGGGATGATTCCCCGCGCCGACCAGGCATAAAACCCGCCGAGGCGCAACTGGGCCGAGATGACCATCAGCGAGTAAAGCAGGAGGATGGTCGGGATATCGACGGCATGAAAGGCCTCGGCAGTCGTCATTACGCCTGAGACCACCAGGCGATGGCCCCGAGCAGGGCAATGCCGGTGCGGTCGATGGCCAGACCCGGCAGAGGCCGAAGGCGATGCCGAGATAGGTCAGGACAAAGAGGACAAGGGCGGTCATCGTGCTCTGATATCCCTGACCGCGTCTGCTCTTACCTCAGCAGCGCCGAAAACCACCGGCACCGGCACCTCCTCATCCCCCTCCGTCTCCGTCTCGGCCCCATTCTTTTGCGTGGCCCGCAGAAGGTTGAGCAGAGTGACGCTGCCGAGGATCAGAAAACCGCCCAGCCAGAAACGCCAGCCCGCCGGATCCCCAAGAAATGTAATGCCGACGACGGCGGTGAAGAGCACCTCGCTCGACATGAATACCCCGCCCTCCCAGCCGCGACAGTAGAGAAAACCCTGATTCATCAGGAGTTGGGCGGTGAGCGATGAGAGGATGATGCCGAGGATGAGCACCACCTCGACCGCCGTGTCGGGAAAAATTGGATTCATAAGATACTTCGGGGCCGCCACAATGGCGCACAGGGTACAGAAATAGAGGTAGATGACCACCGAGCCGTTATCGCGGCGCAGCTTCTGGATTAGGGTCATGGCCAGCCCGGCAAAGACCCCGCCGAACAAAGCAATGGCCTGACCAACGAGATTGCCCGTCAGCCTGAAATCAAAGAGCACCCCGGCCCCAACCAGGATCAGGAGCAGACAGAAGGTCTCGTAACGGTTGATCCCTTCTTTGAGGAGAATGAAGGAAAAGACCGCAGCGAAGGCGGGATAGGTGAAGAAGATGACCATGGCGGTCGACACCGGCAGCAGGCGGATGGCCATGACCATCGACAGGAAGGCCACCGCCCCGACACAGCCACGGATGACGAGCAGGGGCATATTATGGCCTTTGAAGATATTGCGCCGACGGCCAAAGGTCAGCTGCAACAGGACTATGCCGCCGAAGGACCGGTAAAAGGCGATATCCCAGGGGGAGAATTCAGAGCCCAGCAGCTTGATGCAGATATTGAGCATGGCAAACAGCAGGGCCGCAGAGAGCATGAAAAGCGGACCAGCCACTCCGGCATCGAGGGCTGCAACCCGTCGTTTCAAATTGTAATTCTGCATAGTTGCTAAAGTTGTTGAAGTATTTCAAGGCAGCACAATCCGGCAGCGGGGAGGTGGGCTGCAAAAGGGCCTCTCGCTGTCTCTTTTACCCTGAGTTCCGCAGATTGACACGAAAAGAACATTTGCCGCTTCAATATTTATGGTTTTCACGATACTATTATTTCTTGACAACAAAGGGTGCGAAGTGTAACTGAAAGAGCGCTGATCTGCCGCCGGCTTTTCGGCCGAAACAGACACGAGCTTTTCGTTGTTAAACAAATATTATCAGCGTCTTAACCGGCACAAACTGGAATGCCGCATCCTGCTTCACCATTGTCTGGCTTGTCACTCAGATCCAGGCTACTTACTGGGGGATGTATGATTGAAACATGTCGTTGAGCTTTCCCACGTCACTAAATCCTTCTCGGGTCTTATTGCCCTGCAGGACTTCACCCTGTCGGTCTACGATGGTGAATTTCTGACACTTCTTGGGCCTTCGGGCTGCGGCAAGACCACGGTTCTGCGCCTTATCGGCGGTTTTGAAAAGAGCGATCACGGCAGTGTTCTGATCGACGGCAAGCAAGTTGACGGGGTGCCGCCCGAAGCACGCACGGTCAACACAGTCTTTCAGAACTACGCCCTCTTTCCCCACATGAATGTCTATGACAACGTGGCCTTCGGCCTGCGGATGTCCGGCAATCCCGAGGCCCAGATCCGTCAGACTGTCACCGACGCCTTACGCCAGGTGCAGCTGCACGGCATGGAAAACCGACGCCCGGCCGAGCTTTCCGGCGGCCAGCAGCAGCGAGTGGCCATCGCCCGGGCCATTGTCAATAAACCCCGCGTCCTCCTGCTCGACGAGCCGCTCTCGGCCCTTGACTATCGCCTGCGTAAACAGATGCAGAAGGAACTCAAGCAGCTGCAGCAGCGGCTCGGCATCACCTTCATCCTCGTCACCCACGACCAGGACGAGGCCTTCACCATGTCGGACCGGGTCGTGGTCATGAACCACGGCATTATCGAGCAGATCGGCGCGCCACGCGAGGTCTACGAGGAACCGGTCAATCTCTATGTCGCCCGTTTTGTCGGCGAGATCAATATCTTAAGCGGCAAGGTCCTGGAAAAGACGAACGGATTTTATCGGGCGGAGATCGAGGGACAGAGCATGTTGCTCAGGACCGACCACAGCTTCCAGCAGGATGAGCCGGTTCATGTGCTGCTACGACCGGAGGACTTCCGCCTCACCGCCATCGACGACAGCACGGTGATCGACCAGGACGATCCGGCCCCCCACGGTCATCTGCGCGGACGCATCGACCGCACATTCTACCGGGGCGCGACATACGATCTCGACATTACCCTTGATAACGGCAAAAAACTCCTTGCCACCGAATTTTTTGACGAAGACAGCGAGTATGTGGCCTACAGGGTCGGAGATCCCGTGGCAATCAGCTGGCTCGAGGGCTGGGAGGTCGTCCTTCCCCATGAAGAATAACTCCCTCTTCAGGCGTCTGGTCATCTTCGCTGTTCTGGCCTGGCTCTGCATCTTCGCCCTGCTGCCCAATCTCCTACTGCTCATCGTCAGTTTTCTGCAGCGGGGAACGGTCGTCGCCGTGGTTCCGATCCTGACCCTGGCCAACTACGGCCGACTCTTCGAGGCCTCGATTCTGCGGATTGTCCTGGATTCCCTCGGCATGGCCGGCATGGCCATGATCCTCTGCCTTATCGTCGGCTATCCCCTGGCCTATATCATCGCCAGGGCCAGGCCCGGGACGCGGCACGTCATGCTCCTGCTGGTTATGATCCCCTTCTGGACCAATTCCCTGATCAGGACCTACGCCCTGGTGGCGGTCCTCAAGATCAACGGCATTCTCAATATATTCCTGCTCTGGATGGGGTTGATCGCCGAACCCCTGCGGCTGATGTACACCCCGACCGCAGTGTTCATCGGTCTGGTCTATTACCCTGCTGCCCTTCATGATCCTGCCGCTCTATGCCGCCATCATCCGCCTCGACGCCCGGCTCCTCGAAGCCGCCCGGGACCTCGGGGCCTCGCGCCTACAGGCCTTTCGCCGGGTCACCCTGCCCCTGACCATGCCCGGCATCGTCTCCGGCTCGATGCTGGTCT
Source organism: Desulfobulbaceae bacterium (assembly GCA_031407875.1). Classification (GTDB taxonomy): domain Bacteria; phylum Desulfobacterota; class Desulfobulbia; order Desulfobulbales; family Desulfocapsaceae; genus Desulfoprunum. The sequence goes on from JANOIV010000049.1 coordinate 64,750, forward strand.
TTCTGCCGGCACTCGGCATGTTCTATGTCGCCGATGTCCTGGGCGGAGCCCGCAGCATGCTGCTCGGCAACTATATCCGCGACCAGTTCCTGACGGCCCGCAACCTGCCCATGGGTTCAACCGCCAGTATCGCCATGACCGTGATCATGGGACTCATGCTGCTCGTCTATTACTACAGCATCAAGCGTTCGGGGCGACCGGAGGAAGAGGCATGAGCCGATTGATCAAAGTTGCCTATGCCTCTCTGGTCTATACCTCTCTCTATCTGCCCCTGGCCATCATGGCGGTCTATTCCTTCAATGCCTCGAAGTTTTCTTTGTCCTGGAAGGGCTTCACCTTTGAGTGGTACGCCAGGCTCTGGGACAACGTGTCACTCATGGAGGCCGCTCTTCGCTCCCTGACTGTTGCCGCAATGTCGGCGACGCTTGCCAGCATCATCGGCACCCTGGCCGCCTTTATTCTCTACCAGTATGCCTTTCCCGGCCGGAAGGTCATGTTCGCCACCCTCTTCGTGATCATGTTCGCCACCCTCTTCGTGATGATGATGTCACCGGATATCGTCATCGGTATCTCGCTCCTCCTGCTTTTTCTCGCCGCCCAGCTGCCGCTCGGCTTCAGTACCCTCTTGATGGCCCATGTGACGCTGAGCGTGCCCTTTGTCGCCACCACCGTCTACTCGCGTTTCAAGGGTTTTGAGGGCGATGTCATCGAGGCGGCCCGCGATCTGGGGGCCGGCGAGTATCAGGTCTTCCGCCATATCGTCCTGCCGCTCGTCACACCTGCCGTCATCGCCGGCTGGCTGCTCAGTTTCACCCTGTCACTCGACGATGTAATGATCAGTTTTTTTACGACGGGCCCGACCTATGAGGTGCTGCCGCTTCGCATCTATTCGATGGTCCGTTTGGGTATCAAGCCGGATGTCAACGCCCTGTGCGTGGTCATGATGGCGATAACCGTAACTGCCGTTATCATCTCCCGGCAGTTGCTCAAGGAGAAAAAATGATAAACCAGCTCAAGCCTTTTATATTGTTCTTAATTTTGTGCTTTGGCCTAGCCTCGCCCCTCCAGGCCGCCGATCGTGAACTCTTTATCTATATCTGGTCCGAATACATCCCGGATCGGGTCATCGCCGATTTCACCAAGGAGACCGGTATCAAGGTCAATATCTCGACCTACGACAGCAACGAGGCGATGTATGCCAAGATCAAGCTGGTCGGCAAGGGCTATGACCTGATCGTCCCCTCCTCCTATTTTGTCGGCATGATGCGCGACCAGGGCCTGCTCATGCCGCTCGACAAGAAACAGCTGCCCAATCTCAAGAATCTTGGCAAACAGTTCGTCAACCAGCCCTTCGATCCGGACAACAGCTACTCCGTGCCCTATATGTGGGGCTCCACCTCCATTGCCGTCAATACCGAGCTCCTCGGCACCGACACTGTCCGCAACCTGGCCGATCTCTGGAAGCCCGAGCTCAAGGGCAAACTGCTGCTGCCCAACGACTCGCGTGAAGTGATGGGCATCGGCCTGAAGGTCCTCGGCTATCCGATCAACGATACGGACCCGGCCCACCTCGAACAGGCCTTCAAAAAGATGAAGGAACTCATCCCCTCGGTCCGGACCTTTGACTCCGACTCACCCAAACAGGCCCTGCTCTCCGGTGAAGTGGCAGCGGGCGTGATCTGGAACGGCGAGGCCTTTATCGCCCACAACGAGAACCCGGCCATCGCCTATCTCTACCCGAAAGAGGGTTTTAGCCTCTGGCTCGACAGCTTCTGTCTGCCCAAAGGGGCAAAAAACATCACCGAGGCCCACCTGTTCCTCGATTATATCCTGCGGCCCAAAGTCGCGGCCATCATCAGCAGCGAGATGGGCTACTCCTCACCCAATGCCAAGGTCGGCGAGTATCTTCAGGAAGAGGTGCGCAACAACCCAATCGTCTATCCGAGTGCAGCGGATACCGCCCGCGGGGAATTCCTCACCAATCTCGACGATGCCACCAACCAGCTCTACGAACAGTACTGGATGAAGCTCAAGGCAAAATGACATTCTTTGACAGGTTTACCGCACCGCATCTTATCGGCGCTCATCGGGGTTTCCGGGCCTTGCGCCCGGAAAATACCCTCATGGCCTTCACAGCCAGCCTCGGCCGCTGCCATTTCATCGAGATTGATGTACAGTTGACGAGAGACGGGGTACCGGTTGTCATTCATGATCGGACCCTGAAACGGACGACGGATGCGCCATTTCTCTCGAAACGGCTGGGACTCACCTCGCTCAAGGTCAGTTCCTGGGATCTGGTCCAGCTCAAAGAGCTTGATGTCGGTTCCTGGTTTCTCGAGACGGATCCCTTTGCAACCCTGGCCTCCGGTCTGATTTCTTTAGGAGACCTCCAACCCCAGATGCCACAGCGGATCATGACTCTGACCGAGATACTCGTCTGGGCCTTACGGCACAAAATCCCGGTTAATGTGGAAATCAAGGATCAGAAAGGCACAAAATACGACCGGAACGTGGTGACGATGGTCCTGGATGTCATCCAGGCGACCGGAACTGCCGCAATGGTCCTGGTCTCCTCGTTTAATCACGACTATCTCTTTCAATGCAAGGCCCTGGCCCCCCATCTCTCGGTGGCGGTCCTCCAGGGTGAGCCGCACCCGCCGGAATTGATACGTTATCTGCAGGCCATCGGGGCCTCTGCCTATCATCCCGCCGATGCCATCACCGACACCGCCCTGATCCGGATGCTGCGCCCCGCCGGTTTCGGGATCAACGTCTATACCGTCAACGACCGCGAACGCCGGCGACAGCTCTTTGCCGATGGTGCTACCGCCGTCATCACCGATTTCCCCGAGCTGCCGTAGACTGTCGGAAAAAGACCGGGCCAGGACCTCTGCTCTTTCCCCTGAGGAGACAGCGACTTGACCGCGCAGGACATGTCGGTGATGGCCACGGACCGCAGTTTTGTTCTTTTTGCCATTTTAGACTGTGCAATTATTTTCGAGTTTATTATACTCATCGGCTTATCCTGAAAAACCGAGATCTACGGTGATCGTGGCCACAGACCTGCTGTCACCGTTTTTTTTATATCCGGGAAATCAGCCCTTCAGAAGACCCTGATGGACTCGATATCAGCCCAGGCACTCTCGAACGACAAAGGAAGGAAAATGGAAGAATTGAGACACGCTGACCAGGAGATCTTTGCCCTGGTGCAACAGGAAGAGAGACGCCAGTCGGAGAAAATTCGGCTTATTGCCTCGGAAAACTACGTCTCTGCAGCGGTCCTGCAGGCAACCGGTTCGGTGCTGACCAATAAGTACTCTGAAGGCTATGCCGGCAAACGCTATTACGAAGGACAGCAGATCATCGATCAGGTGGAGACCATTGCCATTGAGCGGGCCAAGACCCTCTTTGGCGCCGAGCATGTCAATGTCCAACCCTATTCGGGGTCTCCTGCCAATCTGGCGGTCTACCTGGCCTTTCTCAGTCCCGGTGACACCATCCTCGGCATGGCCCTGCCTCATGGCGGTCATCTGACCCATGGATCCCCCGTCAGCATCTCCGGAAAATATTTTGATGCCCAAGCCTATCAACTCGACGCCGGGACAGGATTACTGGATTATGAGGCAATCAGGGCAAAGGCCCATGCCTGCCGACCGAAGATCATCATTGCCGGCCACTCCGCCTATCCCCGAATCCTTGATTTCCCGAAATTCCGCGAGATTGCCGAGGAGGTGGGGGCTCTGCTCATGGTGGATATGGCGCATTTTGCCGGCCTTGTGGCCGGTGGTGCCCATCCATCGCCTGTGCCCTACGCCGACGTGGTGACGACAACCACCCATAAATCCCTGCGTGGCCCGCGCGGGGCAATGATCCTTTGTAAAGAGAAATATGCCCAGGCCATAGACAAGGCCGTCTTCCCCGGTATCCAGGGCGGACCGCATGACAACACCACCGCCGCAATTGCCGTGGCCCTCAAAGAGGCATCGACCGATGCCTTCAAACAGTATGCCCATCAGGTGGTCAAGAATGCCCGAGCTCTTGCCGAAACCCTGATGGCGAAAGGCTACAGGCTGATCACCAACGGCACCGAAAACCACCTGATGCTGGTAGACCTCACCAACAAGGGAATCTCCGGCAAGAAGGCGGCCAAGGCCCTCGATATCGCCGGCATCGTCCTGAACTGTAACGCCATTCCCTTCGACACCCGCAAACCCTTTGACCCGAGCGGCATCAGAATGGGTGCCGCGGCCGTGACCTCACGCGGTTTTAAGGAGTCCGAGATGGTCGAGATCGGCAATCTCCTCGACACGGTCATTTCCGACCCGGAAAACGAGGCACTCCTCGCCAGGGTGGCTGACCAGGCCAAGGCCCTGTGCAAAGGCTTTCCTGCCCCCGGACTGGAACATATCGTCTAATTCCAGCTTGCCCTTTTCCCCAAAATCAACAAGGGGGCGGAGACATCTCTCTCCACCCCCTTGTTGCTTTTCTCACATCCTGAAAGCGAAACGGGCAGCCAGATTGTGCAGTTTAAGATCACTGATGAACCTGAAGTTTCCCATCAACCGATCTGCAGCCTCTTTTCTGCCTTCCTATACTTTAAAGCGTCCCATCATGACATTGAGCTGATTGGCAAGTTCAGATAGGCCCTGAGCGCTCACCTGTACCTGGTTGCTGCCATCTCCGAGCTGGCTCGACTGCTGGTTGATCTGGGCGATATCCCGTGTGATGTCGGTGACTACCATGGTGCTCTGAGCAACATTCTCATTGACTTCAGTCATACCCAGTGAGGCCTGAGCGATATTATCTGAAATCTCGCTGGTCGCTGCCGACTGTTGTTCCACTGCCGAGGCAATGCCATTAATCGCATTGTTGATATCGGTGATTACCTCGGAAATTTTCTTAATGTCATCAATGGTCGAGGTTGTCGTCGATTGCATATCGCCAATCTGATTTTTGATATCCACCGTCGCGGCAGCTGTCTGTCGGGCCAGTTCCTTAATCTCGTTGGCGACAACAGCAAAGCCCTTACCTGCCTCACCGGCCCGTGCCGCCTCTATCGTGGCGTTCAAGGCCAGCAGATTGGTCTGTTCGGAAATTTCGGTGATCGTCTCGGTAACCCTGCCTATTTTTTTGGCCGACTCACCGAGCGCCGTGACCTTCTCG
>JANOIV010000059.1:0-1661 GCA_031407875.1 Desulfobulbaceae bacterium
CAGATTGCCACTGTCTGAGCCGGTGCTTGAGGCCGAATTGTCGACTTGGACAACCTCCGCTCCCAACTGACTGAAGCAGTGGCAGAGATAGTCTGCCACGGGCTTTTCATGGCGGGAGGGGCTGCTTATCTCGCAGAGTTCGATAAAGGTTGCGGCCAGGCGTTGCCTGTCGATTTTCGGAGTCATGTGCGTTCCCTTCAGTTTTGTTGACGGCTCTCAAGGAGGACCACTGCATGACAGCTGATCCCCTCCTCTCTGCCGGTATAACCCATTTTTTCCGTGGTGGTTGCCTTGACGTTCACCGATTCAACGCCTGTCCGGCAGGCCTTTGCCAGTATTTCCCGCATGGCGGGGATATGGCGCGCCAGCCGGGGCGCCTGGCAGACTATTGTAATGTCGGCGTTCCCGAGACAAAACGCTTTTTCTGCAACATATTCCATCACTTTCTCAAGGAGGAGGATGGAATAAATCCCTGAAAACCGGATGTCGGAGTCGGGAAAGTGGTGGCCGATATCGCGGGCGCCGAGGGCACCGAGGAAGGCATCACAGAGTGCATGGGTGACGACGTCGGCGTCTGAGTGGCCGGCCAAACCCAAATTATGGGGGATGGTCACACCTCCCAGTACAAGAGGCCTGTCCGGTGCGAAGCGGTGGGCGTCAAAACCGTGCCCAATCCGCACTCGCGGAGTATGCGTGTTCTGCATGATTTTTTCCGCCAGAAGAAGATCTTCCGGTCTCGTTATTTTTAGATTTGTCTCCGAGCCCTCCACCAGAAAAACCGGGATACCGGCCTGCTCAAGAAGAGAGGCTTCGTCGGTGACATCCTCTCCGTCCGATGCCCTGTAGGCTTTTTCGAGAAGAAGGCGTTGAACCGCCTGTGGCGTCTGGGCCTGCCAGAGTCCCTGACGGTCAATCGTTGCCGCGACATACTGGTCTGTCCCGGCTTTTTTCAGGGTATCCTTGACCTGGACGGCGGCGATGGCTGCACCGTGTTCTCTGGCTGCCTGACAGCAGCGGTCGATGAGATCTTGACTGACCAGTGGCCTGGCCCCGTCATGCACGAGGACAATATCGGTGGAGTCATCAAGGAGCTTGAGACCGGCCTGAACGGAATCCTGCCTTCTTCGACCGCCGGCGGTAACGGTAAGGACCTTCTGATCAAGATCATATTGGGTGAAGAGCGCGTAGGTTTTGGCAACCCAGTCTGTCGGAACGACAACGATGCATCGCTCGATGTTGGGATTGAGTAGAAATGCCCGCACCGTATGGATGAGAAGAGGTGATCCTGCCAGCATGTGAAACTGCTTGGGGTGGTCAAGATTCATCCGTGAGCCGTTGCCCGCGGCAGGGATAATGGCGGCAGCCGATGCGTTCATCACCGAAGCTCTATTTTAACGTGCAGGAGGGGAAATGCAGGACGGGCAAAGCGTATCAAGAAACATTCCCGTTGGGTATACGGAGAAGCTGTCCTGGAAAAGAAAAAATGGAGCGGGCTATAAGCCGAATTCTGTTCCCTGAAAAGGGTCATGATCATTTCACTGGGATGTTGATCGCTCAACACCTCTTGCAACCTACCCGGAGATCTCGGACGGGCCGCCCTCAAACATCTCCCTATTTGGTCTTGCTCTGGATGGGGTTTACCCTGCCTTCCGTGTCGCCAT
>JANOIV010000070.1:0-28046 GCA_031407875.1 Desulfobulbaceae bacterium
TCTTTCGTTACGCTCCTCGTCGGGTTGCTTGCCCTGTCCACGGGATCAAGGTTGAAGCGATGCCCTGGGGTTATGGCAAAGAGCAGATGACCATCTCATATCAGGTGTATCTTGCCCGATGGGCACGGCGTCTCTCGTGGATTAAATTGTAGTTTTCTCATATCTTCCAATAGTGCAATATAAGGATCTTTTTGCTGTTGTCAGCGTGTCTGCGGAAGTATCGCCGTGCTCTCCTCCAGCCAGAATTCAGGATATTTGCGGGTCTTGGGGATATTATTGACGATGAGGGCGACAATGAGCATCAGCGGCACGACCTCATAGGGTTTCAGCAGACTGATCGGATTTCCCTTCATGTCTTGCCCAACACCCGCTTCATGGCAGCACTGACCAGTGGCCCGTCGTCAACCGGCAGAAGTGTCTTTTCGGGATCGGTGCTCTCTTCGTTGGGAAAACTGAGATGCCGTCCTTCCCGTAAAAGTTGCTCCATCTCCACCTCCGGGATCGGCCGGCTGAAGTAGAAGCCCTGCATTTCGTCGCAGCCGTGGGCCCGGAGATAGCTGAGCTGCCCTTCCGTTTCAATCCCTTCGGCGATCACTCGGAGATTCAGGTTGTGGGCCATGGCGATGATAGTCTTGGCAATCGCCGCGCTGCCGGGGTCGTATGTAACCTCGCGGACAAAGGAAATGTCCATTTTCAGTTTGTCGAAGGGGAAGCGCTTCAGGTGGCTCAGATTGGAATAGCCGGTGCCGAAATCATCCATGGAGAGTTGTACCCCGAGTCCCTTCAACTCTTGCAACATGGCCAAGGCGCTTTCCACATCCCGCATGACCATGCCCTCGGTGATCTCCAGTTCCAGGTAGCGCGGTTCAAGGCCGCTGTCGTGCAAGATCCGGGTAATGATCCCGATGAGGCCAGGGTACCAGAACTGGCGGGGCGACAGATTGACCGCCATGGTCAAAGGGGGAAATCCGCTGTTCTGCCAACTCCTGGCTTGCCTGCAGGCGGTTTTTACCACCCACTCGCCGATGGGGATGATGAGGCCGGTCTCTTCCGCCAGGGGGATGAATCTGGCGGGGGAAACCATCCCCAGTTCGGGGTTTTGCCAGCGCAGCAAGGCCTCGATCCCGGTCATCCGGCCGCCGGCCAGATCTACCTGCGGCTGGTAATGCACTGACAGCTCGTCATTCTCCAGGGCCCGGCGCAGGCATCTTTCCATGGTCATGCGAGCGACGACTCGGTCGTTCAGTTCGTCGGTGAAAAACTGCCATGTGCCGCTGCCTTGTTCCTTGGCGCGGAACATGGCCGCGTCGGCGTTTTTCAGCAGCGTCTGCACATCTTTCCCGTCCTTGGGATAAATACTGATGCCGATGCTGCAGGAAATTTCCAGTTCCTGTGCGTCGATTTCGACGGGCCGGTTGACGGCGAGCTGGATTTTTTGCACCACCATGGCGGCATCTTCGCTCTCTACCAGATCCGAGAGAACGATGACGAAATCGTCCTCCCCCTGGCGGGCCACGGTGTCATCGGCCGGCACGCAGCCCGTCAGTCGCTCGGCAACGATTTTCAGCAGCCGGTCGCCCACGTCGTAGCCGAGACTGTCATTGATCAAACTGAAATGGTCCAGGTCGATAAACAATACCGCCACCTGCCGCTTATGACGCTGGGCACGGCGCAATGCCCGCTGGATATGATCGGCAAGGAGGTTGCGATTGGGAAGATTGGTGAGAGCATCGTGGCTGGCCTGATATTCAAGTTGTTCCTGAGCCTGCTGTCTCTCGATCTCGCGTCTGACTTGCAGATTGCGGAGCAGTTCTTCCTGCGCCGCCTTAACCTGCAAGGTTCCCCTCCTGATCAGGAGAAAGGAAGGGACGAAGACAAAGAACAGTATTATAGCAAGTATGGAGACGGACATGGTGACTATTTTTTTTATCTCGGCGCGATACTTGGTGACGTCCATGTAGATTTCAAAACTTCCTATGACATTACCCACCGCCTTGACAGGAACGTACGTTTCCACCACATCGACGTCGAATTTTCCCTCCCCGGCCAGATCAATCACCGTATCTTTCGTTTCAAGTTTTGAATCATTATTGCCGAGGAGGGCATTTTTCAGTCGTGTATTGCCTGAATCAACCATGCCGATGACAGTGGGATCGGTGCTGTAGAGGATCTCCGATTGAATGTTATAGATTTTGATTTTGACAATATTGAAAGTCTGCAGGAAATTTCTGATATTCTGGTCGAAAAGGCCGAGCCTGTTTTTTCCGGCTTCCAGGCGGGGCCCGCCGGTAGGGCTGATGGCAATCAGGAAATCTTGTTCTTCTGCCAGTATGGCCGTACTGATATTGACAGCGTCTTCTTCCGCGTTGTTGATGATATGCTGCGAATATATCCGCTGAATGCTGACCCCTGTAAGTGACAGTATGACGGCAAACGAAACCAGGGCCATCGTCAGGTAAAGACTCAGCAGCGCTTCCGGTTTTTTCGTATCGGTTTGCGAGGTATCGGTATTACTGGCGGACATCGTCACATCTCTCCTCGACCGGTAGTTCATCAGCAGATAGCGTGCAGGAACGTCGTATGTCCCGGAGGCGCAGGCCGTGGCTGTTCATGTCCATTGCCACAAAGGCGTCCAATTCTCTCTTTATCCCATAGCTGATTGCAAAATACAAGCCGAGGAGACACGGTCTGAAGAGGAGGGCAGGCCGGGACATCCCTGGCAAAACTCGTTCTGCAAACGGGTTGAGTTTTCGGCGAGTGTCAGGTTCCCGTGGAAAGGCAGTAAAGGCGGGTGTTATCTTGGATCTACAGCCAGAATTCAGGGTATTTGCGGGTCTTGGGGATATTGTTGACGATGAGGGCGACAATGAGCATTATAGCCGCACCCGAGGCGGCCGGCATGACGACGTAGAGATAGCCGAGATGGTGCACGCTGTCACCGCCGATCACCGCGATCAGGGCCGTAGCCCCTCCGGGCGGATGCAGGGTCTTGGTGAGATGCATCAGGGCAATCGAGGTGGAGACGGCCACGGCGGCCGCCAACCACGGTTGGCCTCCCAGCCATTGGAAGGCGGTCACGCCGATGAAGGCGGAAAGGATGTGGCCGCCGAGCAGGTTCCTCGGTTGGGCCAGAGGGCTGCGGATAGCCCCATAGATGAGCACGGCTGAGGCGCCGAACGAGCCGATGAGCATGAGCAGGCCGGTCTGATCCAGGAGTTTGTAATGGATCAAGGCGACTGCGGCGATGCCTACGAAGCTGCCGATCCAGGACCACAAGACCTCGACCAGACTCACCCGTGGCGGGCTCTGACCGTTGCCTCGCATTTTTTCAAAGGATATCATAACAGTCGGCCTCTACCGGGTGACACAATAAGAGTGTACGAGATCCGTGCGAGTGACGATGCCGACAGGCCTGTCGGTCCCATCGACAATGGGCAGACGATTGATCTGCCGGTCGATGAACAGTGCCGAAATCGCCCCGATCGTCATCTCCGGCCCGGCGGTTATGGCCGGGCTGGTCATGATTTCTTGAATGGCATGATTGCGCAGGACGGTCGCCATACAGCCCTTGTTATGCAGGCAATGGGCGATGATCTGCATGAAGGATTGGCTTTTGCCGATACCCATCCTGGCGAGAAAATCTTTTTCGGAGACAACGCCGGCAATCCTGCCGTCGGCATCAACAACCGGGGCCCCCGAAATCCCTTTGTCAGCCAGAAACGTGGCGGTTTGCACCAGATCCATCTCCAGTTCGATACAGTGGACCGGTCTGGTCATGATATCGCTGGCTTTGCGTGAATCCATGAGCCTGTGCACGGCGTGGCTGTAAGCCACCTGGAAGATCTCCCTGAAGTCGCCGGGGCTGATATCGATATAGCCTTGGATATCCTTCATCGCTGCCAGGATATCCAACTCGGAAATATCTATCGGACTGCAGAATCTCTCGTTTGCTTCACTCATTGGCCACTCTCCTGTGTTTCCTAGCAAAAATATGGAATATCTCATTTAAACCGAAAAAATCAAATTTTGGTTTGACTTAGGTCAATTAATAAGCGGATGATATCAAGTAGAACATAATCAAAGTCATGCTGGTACAGAAGAATGCTCATAGCCGATAAGGTCATGGGCAGGATTTTGGCCCGGGCCGGATGCAGCCCCAGAGAAGAGGAAGTCTTTCATCGGCAGTTACTTTTACAGGAGTAGATCGCCATGGACATAGATAGACGGGATTTTTTGCGGGGGGCGGTTGGCACCGGTTGTGCCCTGGCCCTGGGTTTGAAATTTTTCCATTTTTCAGATGATCCCAATGCCTATGCTGCGGAGGTCGAGAGTCTGATCCGCTCTACCTGTTCGCCGAACTGTACCGGGGCCTGCGGTTTCAAGGCCCGGGTCACCAAGGGCCGGATCAGCACCCTGATCCAGGCGGCCGACTATCCCGAGGATTCCTATAACCCCCGCGGTTGCCTGCGCGGTTTGTCGATGATGGATCTCATCTATGGCAAGGACCGGCTGAAGTATCCGCTGATCCGCACCGGCCCCCGCGGCAGCGGTCAGTTCCGCCGGGCGAGTTGGCAGGAGGCCCTTGATTATACGGCCGGCAAACTCAAAGAAATCGGCGACAAATACGGTTCCGAAGCGATTGCCACGACTATCCAGGTCCCCGGTACCGGTTATGTCCAGAAAGGGGCGATGGTGGCTCTGGCCGGCCTGGCCCACTGGACCATGCACCATGGCTATGACCAGAACGGCGATCTGCCGATGTTCTGGCCGATGACCTTCGGGGTGCAGAGCGAAGAGTTGGAATCGCTTGAGTGGGTCAATGCCCGTACCACCATCATTTTCGGCTCCAACGTCATCCAGACCCGGCTGCCCGATGCCCATCACCTGATTGAGGCCAAACGGAGGGGCCGGGTGGTGGTGGTCGATCCCGACTTCTGCAGCACCGCCGCCAAGGCCGACGAATGGCTGCCGATCAAGGCTGATACCGATGCCGCCCTGGCCCTCGGTATGGCCAAGATCATCATTGACCGCAAGCTCTACGATACGGAATTCCTCCAGGACTTCACCGATTTTCCGATCCTGATCCGGCAGGATACCGGCAAGCGGCTCTTGGCAGGCGAGGTAGCAGCGCTTGCGGCCGAGGCCGGGGCGCGGGCCATCCCCGATTACCGAAGACTCTTCGTGGTCCACAGCGATAACAATTTTCATATACTTGATCCGGAAAACCTCAGCCCGACCGGGGCAGAACTCGAAGGTGAATTTGAGATTTCCCTGGCTGATGGCCGGTCCATCAAGGTTGCGACGGTCTTCACGGCCCTCAGAAAGACGCTTGCCGCCTACGACCTCGACAAGGTAGCGGCCATTACCGGTCTCGATCCTTCCCAGATCGAGCGGGTGACCGTCGATGCCGTCAGCAACACGCCCCTGCATGTCATTTACGGGGCCAGCAATTACCAGTGGTACAACGGCGATCTCAAGGGTCGGGCCATCTCTTTGCTGCCGGTCCTGGTCGGCAGTATCGGCAAGAGCGGCGCCGGCATCTCGACCTATGCCGGCCAGTACCGTATCCGTTTCAACCTGCAGAGCTGGTGGTTCCCGGAGGGTGCAAAACTCAATTGGGTACCTTATCTCCATTTTCTCCAGGGCAACGGCCCCCGGTATCCGAAAAACGGTATCAAGGCGATGGTCGGCGGCTGGGGCAACCCCTTTGACCAGCATAATATGAGTAACCGCCTCAAGGATCGGGCGACCTCCGGTGAGCTGGAGTTCATATTAACCTGCGATTTCCAGATGTCCACCAGCTGCATGTGGTCGGATGTGGTGCTGCCGGTCCCTTCCTGGTACGAAAAACACGACCTGACCGCCACCATCCTCCATCCCTATCTGCAGCTGCAGCAGCCGGCCATCAAGCCGTTATTCGAGAGCCGGTCCGAGTTGTGGATCTTCCGGGAACTGGCCAAGAGGCTCAATCCGGACTTTGAAAAGCACTTTTTCCCGGAACTCGACGAGAACAAGGCGGCCCTCAAGGTCATCGAAATGCTCCTGGCCGACGGTGGCCCGGAGACGGCGGGGATTAGCCTTGCGATGCTGCAAAAGGGCCCGGTGCGACTGCATTCACCGGCACCGGCTGACCGACAGATCCCGTTTTATGAGCAGGTCCAGCACCGCAAACCCTTTCCGCCACCCAGCTATCCGGCGCCGATCAAGGTCACCGCCCAGTTTCTGCGCAGCGGCCGGATCGAATTCTACAAAGACGAGGACCTGTTTCTCACGGAGGGCGAGCAGCTGCCGGTGCACAAGGAGACCTTTGCCGAGACCGAGTACAAAGTCAACCCGGCGGTCAGGGAGAAGTATCGGCTGCGCTTCGTCACCAAGAATTCTCTCTACCGTGTCCACTCCACCCACTCCAACAACACGATCCTCCTCGAGCTGCAGGACAACAAGGCCAAGGTCTTCCTCAACCGGCAGGATGCTCAGGAACGCGGGATTACTGACGGCGATCTGGTGCAGATCTTCAATGACCGGGGTAAAACCCGCGCCCATGCCGTCCTCGATCCGGGCTGTAGCGCGGGCACAGCCATTTTCGAAGAAGGCTGGTGGTCCCGTTATCTGGGGGATGAATCCTACAACTCGCTGACCTTTCCCTGGATCAAGCCTTTGCATGAAATATATTTCGTCCCCGGCATGTGGTCGCCGACCACGGTCTGGAATGAATGCCTGGTGGACGTAAGGAGGATGACGGTATGAAGATGGGCATGGTGATTGATCTGGAGAAATGTATCGGCTGCCGCTCCTGCATGGTGGCCTGCAAACAGCATAACGCCCAGCCACCGCAGACCTGGTGGAACCGGGTGTTCACCCCCGGCAGCCACCGGCATCTGACCCCGCCGGTCAAGGGCGTCGAGTTCTTCCTGCCGGTGCACTGCCAGCACTGCGAGAATGCCCCCTGCGAAAAGGTCTGCCCGGTAGGCGCCACCTACCATGCCGAGGATGGCGCGGTGCTCATCGATTTTGAACGCTGTATCGGCTGCCGCTACTGCATGTCGGCCTGTCCCTACGGCGTCCGCCAGTTTAATTGGGAGGATCCGGAAAAGGCCCACAAGAGATCAGAGTATCAGGAGAAATACCATTACGGCTATCCCGAGGACCATCGTCATGAAGGTCGCCTGGTCTACACCCCGTTGCGGCCCAAAGGCGTGGTCGAAAAGTGCACCTTCTGCACCCAGTATCGGGATAAGGGCGAATTGCCGGCCTGCGTGCGCGGCTGTCCCGGCAAGGCCCGTTTCGTCGGTGACCTCGATGATCCGAACAGTGAGGTGAGCAAGATGATCAGGAGGCGCAACGCCTTCAACCTGCTGCCGGAAAAGGGCACCAAACCCACTGTTTTTTACCTGCCGCCCAAGGCCAAGGAGGTGTGATTATGTCTGCCAGGATGAAAATAAGCACGTGGCTCAGTGGTGTTGTTGTTATTGCCGCTTTCGCGGCTTGGGTCTATCAGCTGCAGGAAGGCCTGATCCTGACCAACATGCAGAATTCCTACAGCTGGGGGCTCTATATCTCCGGCCTGGCCTTTTTTGTCGGCAACGCCGCCGGCGGCCTGGTGCTGACCTCGTCGATCTATCTCTTCGGGGTAAAAAAACTCAAACCCCTGGCCAAGCTCGGGGCCCTTACCGCCTTTGCCAATGTCACGGCGGCCATGCTCATTGTGCTCCCGGATATCGGTAAGCCTCTGCGCCTCTATAACCTGATCCTCCACCCCAACTTCATGTCGCCGCTCGTCTGGGACGTCATCGTCCTCAATCTCTATGCCCTGGTCTCGGCGGCCTATCTCTACATCCTCATGCTGCCGGAACTCACCGGCAGGCTGGGCTGGCTGGCCATCAAGGTGGACAATGTCCATGATTTTTCCGAACGATGGGCCAAACGCCTGGCGCCGGTGGCCTTGCTCTTTGCCATCGGCATCCATGTGGTCACAGCCTGGATCTTTTCCACCCAGGGGGCCCGTGACTGGTGGCATTCACCGGCCATGGCCCCGGACTTCGTCTCGGTCGCCATTGCAGTCGGCACCACCGTCGTCCTGCTGGCCGGGGCGCTGGCCTACGGGACCGGCGAAAAATACGAAGAGGCCTTCCGAATCCTCGGCCTGATCATCTTTATGGCGGTCTGCGTCCACCTCTTCCTGATGATGAACGACTTGGTCATCCATGCCTGGTATGGCAGTGCCGAAACCCAGCGGATTATGGAGATTGCCTGGGATGATTTTGCCCGGGCCCATATCTTTGAGGTGGCGGCACCACTGATCGGCGCCGGGCTCCTGATGCTGCCGTCCGTCCGGCGCTCGTTGCCGCGACTGGCCCTCAGTTCCGGGCTGCTCATCGCCGGGATCTTTGTCCACCGCTTCCTGATCATGCCGGCGGCCTATAACAATATCCCCATGACCATGGCGCCGCTCGGTCTGCCGAACAGCCACTGGTCCCTGCCCATCGCCTCGGGTCGGTTCTTCCCCGGCCTGAGCACCTTTATCGACCACTACAGCTATACACCCTCGCTGGTCGAGGTGGCGATCCTGCTCGGCATCGTGGCCTATGCGGTGTTGCTGATCCTGCTGGCGATCGACAGACTGCCGATCCTGGTCAGGGAGAAGTCCTGATGTCCGCTAGAGAGCTGCATGCCGGCCTGCGGAGTATTTCCCAGCTGTTCAGTTACCCTGACGGCCAATGGACCTCGGTTCCCCTTTCGGAAGGAGCGGGAGCCGAGGTCGGGCTGCTGCTCGACGAGATGCGGGGTATCGACCCCATCCGCCGGGAAAATGAATATGTCCGGCTCTTTGTTAATGCTATGCCGGAGGTGCCCTGTGCACCCTATGGTTCGGTGTATCTGGAAGGCTCGGTCATGGGCGAAACGACGCTCAAGGTCGCCGATATCTACCGGAAATACGGCCTGGCGACCGAGGAGTTGGCCGATCATATCGCGGTGGAAAGCGAATTTCTAGCCTGGCTGCATGGCGCCGCCGCTGATACGGAGGCTCGGCAGGATTTCACCTATCTCCTTGGTCATCTGCGGCAGTGGACAGAGCCATTTTTTACCCAGGTAGAACAGCACGACCGGCTTGGCTGTTATCGGCGAAGCGCAGGCCTGGCTCGTGCCATTCTCGGGCAGATGATTGACCTGTAAGTTTGAGCCCCTTTGAACTTGAACAACAATTTGCAGCCGTTCATCCCAATAAAAAAGGCACATTGCTATCAACTGTTGTGTGTCTATCGGTCAAGATAACCGTGCTGCCTTCTGGAAGAAGATGTTATTTTCAAGGTGTACGTGTTTATGGAGGTCATCCTCGAACTCTTTGAGTTTCTGATATGTGACCATAAACGTATTGCAGACATCGTGGGGTATTGCATACCCCTTCGCAAGATGATGAATCTTATGGGTCGCATCGCCTATTTCTTCGTGTTCGAGACCGAACTTCTTGAGTGAGTTTTTGATTATTTCGAGGTCTTTTTCTTCCACTGTTGTATCAGCCTTCCGAGCCGCCTCAACCCGTTTGACGGCAGGGAAAAAAACCTCCTCCTCTTCACGGAGATGAGCCGCCATATCGGTCGCTATTTTGTCGAAGATGGCGGCAATCTCCACCACCTCGGGATGATGTGTACCGTGAACCTCAGCAATCTTATGGGCGTAGGTAGCGATCTGGCCAATGTTCTCTTTGAGGTAGGTATGGTGGGTATTAACGATGTAGTTGGCGAGGAACGAAAGCGTCCACGTCATATAGTTCTGGCTCCGATCGACCGGCGTGATCTTCACCTCCTCAATCTCCCCGGTTATCGCGGCTGAATCAAGGCCTTTTTCCCGGCAAATGGCAGAAAGGGCTATCTGACCGCCGCAGCAGAAGTCAATTCCATGTTTCTCGAAGACCGCTGCAGTTCGGTAATCGTCTGCTACGATCTCGCCGATTGTTTTGTCGATAACAGAGTTTGGGTTGTGCATACATGTTTCCTTTGAGGTGTTGGTTCCTCTCCATCAGGAAATAACTTTCCGCCCGGACTTTCCACCTCAAGATCAATTTTTTTGAACAGGGATGGTGCACATAAGCCACGACGGAGGAAGAATGTCGGAATGACTCTCTACAAGCCACTCAGAGACCTCAGCTTTATTGATGCGACAGGTTGAAAATTTCTTGGTGCATGTTTTCAGCCGCCCGCAAGGTTAGAACTGTTTTCCCTCAATATTCTTCTGCAACTGGGCGATTTCAAGCCCGAGAGCTACACATTGCTTCCCGTCCATACATCGGTCCGCGTCCATCAAATTGAGAAAGTGACGCAGATTGTGGGTGTTCTTTTTTAGACCGACGACCCAGGTTTTCTCCAAATCGTTGTAGGTGACATCAATGTCAATCCCACACACACCAATTTCAGGATAAAGAGCAGTTATCTTTTCACACAATTGTTTTTCACTGTACATAGTCATTACCCCCTTTTGTAAATGATGGGCAAGTCACCCATTGTTTGTAATATATCCATGATATGGTATTTTTCATCGAAACTGACAAAGAAAACCCCTAGTAGAGGCAATGAGATAAGGGCGTTGGGAAGGTATTTATTTTTCGGGTCCTGATTTTAATCTGTCTTGCTGCAACTGGTGGAACATGAATCCGCCACCTCCTGTATGCCTTCAGGTGGCCGTTTTAGAGAATTGACCATCACCGTTGAAGCCTATGATATCGGGCTGCAGACAGTTAACAACAAGGTTAAGATTACCGGGCTTGCCTTTCCGGAACAGCAGGCCTATCTTCTTTATGCCAAGACAGGACAGGACTTTTTCTCGCCTCCCTCGCGGCCGGGATTACAGGCTGTCTTCTCCTGCGGCTGGCCTCGGGAAAGGACTGGCGGGAAAGCCAGGTAGGTGATACGATTGTAGCACATAATCGGATCAGGATCATTGGTCCATAACCATGCGAGGCGCCTATGGTCCAGAAGACAGCTGCCGTCATTTTTTCCTTTTTCCTCTTCCTCTTCTCCTGGCAGGCTGGGCCTGTTGCCGCTGCAATGCAGCCGGCCGCCGCCGATCTCGAGCAGCTCGTTGCCGAAGCCCTGGCGAACAACCCTGAAATCAAGGCCTCCGAAGAACGCTGGCAGATGACCGTCAACCGTGCCGCCCGGGCCGGGGCGCTCGAAGACCCGATGCTGATGTTCAAGATCCAAAATGGCCTGATCCGCGATCCCCTTGATTTTGACCGGGACGCTGATACAGCCAAGGTTATCGGCCTCAGCCAGACGGTCCCGGTCTTAGGGAAACGGGCCCTGATGCGCGAGGGGGCGCAGCGTGAGGCCGAGGCGGATCGCTGGCGCATTGAGGAACGCAGGATCGAGTTGCGGCGGATGGTCAAAGAGACCTGGTACCGCATTTCCTCGGTCGACCGCTCCCTTGAGGTCCTGGAGAAGAATATTGTCGCCTTCGCCGATCTGCTGCGCTTTTCCGAGACGATGTACGGGGTCGGACAGGGCCTGCAGCAGGATGTCCTCAAGGCCCAGCTCGAGCGGTCCAAGATGGAGGAGATGCGCATCAATCTGCAACAGAAACGCCGTTCACTGGCTGCGACCCTGAATAGCCTGCTCTATCGTCCGGCGGACATGATGTTGCCCGCCATCCCGCCGGCGGTTATCGTTCCTCTGCAACTCGACCAGATCGGCCTTGAAGAACTGGCCGACGCCCATCGTCCCACACTCAAAACCCTGTCCGCCCAGATAGACAAAGCGCTGGTCAATCGCAAACTGGCCGACAAGGAATTCTTCCCTGATTTTACCTTCTCTCTTGAGTATATGCAGCGGGAGGCCGGGTTGGAGAGTGCAGGAGACGATATGTACAGCGCCTCGGTCTCCTTCAATCTGCCGGTACAGCGCGAACGTCGGTATGCCATGGCGGCTGAGGCCGGGGCCGAAAACCGCATGCTCCTTGAGGAACGCAATGTGCTGCGCAATCAGATTCGCCTCGCTGTGGCCGATTCCCTGGCAATTCTTGACCGCAATCAGCGACTGGCCGATCTCTATAAAGAGGGAATCCTCGGCCAGGCAGCCAGTGTCCAGGAGGCGACTGTAGCCTCGTATCGGGCCGGCAAGACTGACTTCATGAAGGTCCTCGACAGTCAGATGGCCCTCTTTAACCTGGAGCGGGAATACCATGAGGCGGTGGCGGAGTATCAGATGCAGCTGGCGGTGCTGGAAGGTCTTGTCGGAAGGCAATTGCCTCTAGAAGAACGGTAATTGAAGGAGAATGCCGGTGAAAGCAGTGAAGACAGGCCTATTGCTCATTGCCCTGATTGCCGCTCTGGGCGGCGGCTATCTGATCGGTACCCAGCGTCCGGCCGGACATGATCACGGCAGTATTCAGCAGGGCAGCGACAAGGGTCAGGCGGCTACGGAAAAGAAACAGCAGTATACCTGCGGTATGCATCCCTTTGTCATCCAGGATGGCCCGGGGCTTTGCCCGATCTGTGGCATGACGCTCACGCCCTTAAAGCCCGGGACAAGCGGTTCGCAGCCGCAAGCCGCCAAAGTTGCCAAACAATGGCGATCCCCCATGGATCCGACCTATGTGCGCGATGCCCCTGGCAAAGATTATATGGGCCATGACCTTGTCCCGGTCACTGATGGCGGGAGCGGCGGAGGGGAGATCAGTATCGATCCGGTGACTGCTCAGAACATGGGTGTGCGGACTGAGCCCGTGAGCCGCCGTAAGCTGGTGAAGACCATTCGTACCGTCGGCCTGATGACCTACGAGGAAGGCCGCCAGTTTTCCATCAACAGCAAGATAGATGGCTGGATCGAAAAGCTCTTTGTCAACCAGGAAGGGCAGATGGTCAAAAAAGGTCAGCCGCTCATGCAGATCTACAGTCCTGAGCTGGTGGCGGCGCAGCAGGAATACCTGCTGGCCCTGCAGAACAGCCGTAAGCTGGCGGGCAATCCCATTCCCGAGATTGCGGGGAGCGCCGGGCGCCTCCTTGAGGCTGCCCGCACGCGCCTGAAGTACTGGGATATCAGCCCGGGCCAGATCAATACCATTGAAAAATCCGGACGGATAACCAAAACCCTTACCCTGTTCAGTCCCCATACCGGCGTGGTTACCATGAAAAAGGCCCTGCAGGGTATGCGGATCACGGCAGGCGAGGAGTTGCTCCAGGTCTCCGATATTTCCAACATCTGGATCAACGCGGATATTTTTGAATATGAAATGCCCTGGGTGAAGGTGGGACAGACGGCCAGGGTGGAACTGCCCTATGCAGTAGACAAGGTCTTCGAGGGGAAGATTACCTATATCTATCCCTACCTGAAAAATGACACCCGCACAGCCAGGGCCCGTATCGAACTCGCCAACCCGGGCTTTGAGCTCAAGCCGGATATGTACGCCAATGTCAGTATTGCCACAGGGGCAGTTGACGGAGCCTTGGCCATCCCTGCCAACGGCATCCTCAATTCCGGCAAAGGACAGACGGTCTTCGTCGCTCGCAGCGGCGGCAAATATGAACCTCGCCTCGTGAAAAGCGGGGTTACCGACGACAACGGTTATGTCCAGATTCTCTCCGGCCTCAGTGAGGGCGAGTCGGTGGTGGTTTCGGCCCAATTCATGCTGGATTCCGAGAGCACCCTGCGCGAGGCTGTGCAGAAGATGACGACACCGGCAGGGACAGGAGCGAAGGTTGACCACAAGGTCAAGGCAGCAGGTGAAAAAGGCGATTCGACCAATCTTCCCGCAAAAAAGAATGGGGCTGAAGGTCTCGATGATCTCTTCAAGTAATTCATTGTGAACCTCTGTCCTGGAGATCGTCATGCTTGAAAAAGTCATCAGCTGGTCGATTCATAACAAATTCCTGGTCATCCTGCTGACCCTGTTTGCCGTCATCGGGGGGGCCTACGCCCTGAAAAATACCCCGGTCGATGCCATCCCCGACCTTTCCGATGTCCAGGTCATCATCTATACCGAATACCCTGGCCAGGCCCCGCAGGTCGTTGAGGACCAGGTCACCTATCCGCTGACCACCCAGATGCTCTCGGTCCCCGGCGCCAAAGTGGTGCGCGGCTATTCTTTTTTCGGCAGCAGTTTTGTCTATATCATCTTCGATGACGGTACGGACATGTACTGGGCCAGATCCCGGGTCCTTGAATATCTCAACACCCTCTCGGGCAAACTGCCGCAGGGGGTGTCACCGATCCTCGGTCCCGACGCCACCGGGGTCGGCTGGATCTATGAGTACACCCTCGAGAGTGACAAGCACAATCTGCAGGAGCTGCGTTCCATCCAGGACTGGTATCTGCGCTATGAGCTGACTTCGCTGGAAGGAGTAAGCGAGGTGGCAAGCCTCGGCGGCTTTGTTAAAGAGTATCAGGTGGCCGTCGACCCGAATAAGCTCGTGGCCTACAACATCCCGATCACCGATGTCATGATGGCCATCAAAAAAGCCAACCTCGATGTCGGCGGCGGGGCCATCGAGATGGGCGAGACCGAGTTTGTGGTGCGCAGCCACGGCTATATCCGCTCTCTCGAAGACCTGCAGAATATCGTGGTCATGAGCAGCAAGGAGGGGACGCCGGTCCTGGTCAAAAACCTGGCCGAGGTCCGGCTCGGGCCTGAGATGCGGCGGGGTATTGCTGAGTGGAATGGCGAGGGAGAGGCGGTCGGTGGTATCATCGTTATGCGCTTTGGCGAGAATGCCCTGAAGACCATCGAGCGGGTCAAAGAGAAACTGGAAAGCCTCAAGGCCGGTCTGCCGGAAGGAGTCACGATCAGGACCGCCTATGATCGCTCCGGCCTGATCGAACGGGCCATCGCCAACCTGAAGGAAAAACTCATCGAAGAGAGTATTGTCGTGGCCCTGGTCACCATGCTCTTTCTCTACCACCTGCCGAGCGCCTTTGTGGCCATCTTTACCCTGCCGGTGGCCATTCTCATGGCCTTCGCCATCATGCATGCCCAGGGGATCAACGCCAATATCATGAGTCTTGGCGGTATTGCCATCGCCATCGGCGCGATGATCGATGCGGCCATCATCATGATCGAGAATGCCCATAAGCACCTGGAGCGGGATCGCGGCAGGAAACCGCACTGGCAGATTATCCTTGATGCCGCCACCGAGGTTGGGCCGACTCTCTTCTACTCTCTCCTGGTCATCACCGTCTCCTTTGTGCCGGTTTTCACCCTGACCGAACAGGCGGGCCGGCTGTTCAAGCCGCTGGCCTTTACCAAGACCTATGCCATGGGGGCCGCGGCCTTACTCTCGATCACTCTGGTGCCGGTGCTGATGGGCTGGTTCATCCGCGGTAAGATCAAACCGGAACAGGCCAATCCGCTCAACCGTCTGCTTATCCGCATCTACCATCCGCTGGTCGATTTTGTCCTCAGCTGGCGCAAGCTGACGCTCCTTTTGGCCCTGGTCGCCATGCTGTCGATTGCCTGGCCTCTTTCGAAGATGGGCTCGGAATTCATGCCGGCGCTCTACGAGGGTGATCTCCTCTACATGCCGACCACTCTGCCCGGCCTGTCGGTGACCAAGGCCAAGGAACTGCTGCAGCAGACCGACCGGATCATCCGCCAGTTTCCGGAGGTGGAGCACGTCTTCGGCAAGATCGGTCGGGCCGAGACCGCCACCGATCCGGCCCCGATGATGATGATCGAGACGACCATCACCCTGAAACCGGAAACGGAGTGGCGCAAGGTGGCGGCCAGGCGGTTCTATTCCGACTGGCCGGCTGCAACGGAATTCCTCAAGAAACCGCTGCGCCGGCTGTGGCCGGAGCATGTGCCGATTACTGTCGAAAAACTCACCGAGCAGCTCAACAGTGCCATCCAATTCCCCGGACTGACCAATGCCTGGACCATGCCGATCAAGACCCGCATCGATATGCTGTCAACCGGCATCAAGACCCCGGTCGGCATCAAGGTCATGGGCAACGATCTGGCAACGCTCAGCCGCATCGGCGCGGATATCGAGGCCGTGATCCGGACTGTGCCGGGCACCCTGAGCGCCATCTCCGAGCGGGTGGTCGGCGGCAAGTATCTCGATATCCAGATTGACCGCCTGAAGGCTGCCCGTTACGGCATCAATGTCGGTACCATCCAGGAGATTATCCAGACGGCGGTGGGCGGCATGGCCATCACCGAGACTGTCGAGGGCCTGGAGCGCTACCCGGTCAATGTCCGCTATGACCGGGATTTCCGCAGTGATATAGATTCATTGAAACGGGTTCTGGTGCCGGGTTCTGGTGGCCGGCAAATTCCCCTTGAACAACTGACCAGCATCTCCATCAGCAATGCCCCGGACAACATCAAGACGGAGAATGCCCGCCGGACGGCCTGGGTCTATGTGGATATCAAGGGTATCGATATCGGCACCTATGTGAAGAACGCCCAGAAGGCGGTAGCCCAGCATATCAAGCTGCCCCAGGGCTATAATATCGTCTGGAGCGGGCAGTTTGAGTATATGGAGAAGGCCAGAGAGCGCCTGCTTGTCATCATCCCGCTGACGGTGCTGATTATCTTCGTCATCATCTATATCAGTACCAAGAGCCTGATCAAGACGGGGATCGTCTTTCTGGCCGTACCCTTTTCCCTGGTCGGGGCCTTCTGGCTCCTCTACCTGCTGGATTACAATACCTCGATTGCGGTCTGGGTCGGCATCATCGCCCTGGCCGGCCTCGATGCCGAGACGGGGGTGGTGATGCTGCTCTATCTCGATCTGGCCCATGGGCTCTGGCTGAAAAAGGGCCGCATGCTCAACCGTGGCGACCTGGTGCAGGCCATCCATCATGGCGCGGTCAAACGTATCCGCCCGAAAATCATGACCATTTCGGTGATTATCGCCGGTCTCTTGCCGATCATGTGGAGCCACGGCACCGGCGCCGATGTCATGAAACGGATCGCCGCGCCCATGGTGGGCGGGGTGGTGACCTCGGGCATCATGGAACTCCTGGTCTATCCGGTGATTTTCTTTATCTGGCGGGGCCTGCATCTTAAAAAGGATCTGACCGCAACCAGTCAGGGAGATATCGAGGAAGAATGAACCTACAACAACAAAACACAAGCGAGACAACAATGAAATATACAATGACAGCAATACTTTCGGCCCTTCTCCTCCTTGCCCTGCCGCTCGGAAGCATGGCTGCATCTCCTCCCAGTAGTCAAGGGATGTCGCAGAAAGGTGAGGAGATGCACGGCGGCGGTATGATGATGGGCGGCATGATCATGCTTAAAGTGAAGACCGAAGATGGGGTGCAGGGTATGGTCCATCTCAAGGATGTCGGCGAGGCTACGGCCAAGATGAGCATGAAGGAAAATTTTCATTTCATGGTCATGTTCAATGACAATAGTACCGGTGCCCCGATTGTCGAAGGAACTGCAGCCTTGAAGATCACCAACCCGGCCGGTAAGGAGTCTGAGCCGCTTGCCCTGATGCCGATGGATGGCATGTTCGGTGCCGATATTGCCCTTGCCGAGAAGGGGGCATATCGTTTTACGGTCGGCACCAAGCTGGCAGACGGCAAAAAACGCCAGTTCGAGTTTGAGTATATGCTGAAATAGGTAGAGGGCCGGCCACCCTCGCAAAGGGACCGGGATCAATCTCCCCGGTGCTGGGTGGATTGGTCTGGCCTGAGGGGCGGGCAACGTATTCCTGTTGACACATCCGAGAAGAAATGGGTATTTTTTGCGGCTTGTGCAGTACCAATCAACAACCCATTTTGGAGAAAGCTATGTGGAAGAATATAGAGGCGGCCCCGGCGGATTCAATTTTAGGACTGACGGATGCCTTCCGGAAGGATCCGAGTCCGCAGAAGGTGAATCTTGGCGTAGGGGTTTATAAAGATGACCTCGGAAGGACAACGATTCTGGAATGTGTCAAGGCCGCGGAGAAGATCCTGCTGGAGAGCGAGAGCACCAAGAGTTATCTGCCGATCTCGGGAGACCCCGCCTATGCCGCGAGTGTCCAGAAACTGCTGTTCGGCGAAAAAAGCGAGGTCCTGGCTGCCGGGCGGGCGGCCACCGTCCACGCCCCCGGCGGCACCGGGGCGCTCAGGGTCGGTGCCGATCTCCTGAAGAAATTCATGCCGGAGGCCAAGGTCTGGTTGAGCGCCCCGACCTGGGCCAATCACAAGGGCGTATTCGCCACCGCCGGTTTCGGGCTGGGCGAGTACACCTACTATGATCCGGCCACCAAGGGCGTCGATTTTGCCGGCATGGTCAAAAACCTGAAGGCGATCCCGGCCGGCGATATCGTCCTTCTCCATGCCTGCTGCCATAATCCCAGCGGTGTCGATCTCGATGACAACCAATGGCGGCAGGTCGTCGCCATCGCCGGGGAACAGGGCTGGATGCCCTTTCTCGATTTCGCTTACCAGGGCTTTGGCGCGGGAGTTGAAGAGGACCGCTTTGCCGTTGAGCAGTTCGCCGTCACCGGTCGGGATTTCTTTGTCGCCAGTTCATTTTCGAAGAACTTCGGCCTCTACAATGAACGGGCCGGCGCCCTGACCATCGTCAGCCCAACCGCTGCAGAATCGGCCGTCGCCATGAGCCATCTGAAGACCGTGGTGCGGGTGATCTACTCCAACCCGCCGGCCCATGGTGGTCTGGTCGCCGCCACCATCCTCGGTGATCCGCTGCTGTACAAGCAGTGGCTCGGGGAACTGGCCGCCATGCGTGAGCGCATCGTCGCTATGCGTACCGCCTTGGTGGATGGTCTCAATGCCCGGGGTGTCGCCGGGGATTTCTCCTATATCAAGAAACAGCGGGGCATGTTCTCTTTCAGCGGCCTCTCCGACGAGACAGTCGCCTGGCTGCGGGAGCATAAAAACATCTATGTGGTGGGCGGCGGCCGCATCAACCTGGCCGGTCTCACCTCTAAAAATATCGACTACGTCTGTGATGCCATCGCCGAGGCCCTGAAGGCCTGAGTGGAGATACGGACTCCGTCGGGACATTCAGCAGAGCGGACTGAAACTATGGCTGCAAAACAACCTGCAGCGGGATCCGGTAACAGATCCCGCTGGCTGGCATTTACCGGCAGTGTGCTTGTTACCCTGCTGGTTTTTGTCTGGATCGGCAAGGATATCAAACCTAGGGATGTCTTCTATGCCCTGAGCGATATGGCGCCGCCGGAGATCCTGCTCTTTCTCGTCAGTTCCTTTTTCATGAGTATCTGTCGGACTTGGCGCTTTCTGCTGCTCCTCGAACCGATGGGTTACCGGCCGGGGCGACCGGCGATGTTTCTCACCGTTCTGGTACGCAATCTCTTTGCCGATCTGCTGCCGGCCAAACTCGGCTCACTGATCTATATCTGGCTCTGCCGTACCCGGCTCGGTATCAGCTGGGGGGCGGGTTCATCGAGTCTGGCCATCTCCTTTGTCTTTGATCTGATCGCCCTGGCCCCGCTGCTGGTGGTGGTCGGCTTGGTGATTGCCGGGGATCTGGGGTTCTCGCGGATCCTGGTCTGGGCCTTTGGTCTGGCCATTGCCGGAGGGGCCTTGGTGGCCCTTTTTCTCCTGGCCCCGTTGTCTGATCGGGCGGCACGGCTGATTCCGAGACTGCCTCTTCTGCCGGAACGGTTCAAGGCCGCTATATCCGCCTTTGCCGGATCCGTTGCTGATGATGTGCGAACCACCAACCATGCCGGGGTCTTTCTGCCGGTTGTGGCCCTCTCCTTCCTCATCCGTATCGCCAAATACACTGCCATGTACTTTCTCCTGCTGGGAATCCTCGGTCCGATGGGTTTTGGCATAGGTGAACTGCCGCCCCACAGAGGTCTGGTGGGGCTGATTGCCCCGGAGATCGCCGCTGCCCTGCCGGTGAGCGGCATCGGAGGATTCGGGGCCTATGAAGGGACCTGGGCCGTCACCTTCCAGCTGCTGGGTCTGCCGGAGCAGCTGGCGAAACTCACCGGTGTCGCCCATCATCTCTTCACCCAGGCCTACGGTGCGGGGATCGGTCTGGCCGCTCTCCTGCTCCTTTTTCTGCCCTTTTTTCGGGCAAACGAGGCCCGACCAGCGGGTCTTGCTGTCTCTGCAACACGGCGCTGGCTGCAAATGGTCGGGGCGGTTCTACTCTGGCTGGGAGTTTCTGCGGGGGTGTTCATGATGAGCAATGTCCTGATCCCTGCCGACACTGCTGCAGACTCGGCGGATTCCGCCTACAGCTCGGAGGAAATGGCGGGCCGCAAACGCCTGGACAAGCTTCCGGCCGGCCGCATTCTCTTTGATTCCAACCGCTCGGGCTCGTTCGGCATCTATGTCCAGAATGCCGATGGTTCGGGACTGCGGACGGTGGTCGATACCGCTGAGGAGGAGATGTTTCCCGATATTCATCCGGATGGAAACTGGCTCGTCTATGCCAGGGCTCATAGTACTAATGTCAAGGCGCCGGCCAATGTGCATATCTGCCGGCTGGACGGTTCAGAGGACCGTGTTCTCCTGGCGGATGCCACCTTTCCCTCGTTTACCGCCGACGGCAAGGCGGTTATTGCCGAACAGGATCGCAGCCGTATCATCCGGGTCGATATTGCCGGCGGCAAGACTGAGGAGATTTTTCCCCGCGGAGAAGGACCTTTTGCCAAGGTCCAGGTGGTGAAGCCGCGAATTTCACCGGATCAGCAATGGGTTGCCTTCACCAGTGATGCGCCCAGACGCTGGACGGCCTGGGCGGTGCGACTGGAGGATGGCAGGGCCGTCGAGCTTGGCGAGGGCTGCCAGCCGGTATGGTCTGCGGATCCGCAGCAGGTCTATCATGTCGCCACGACGGGGATGAAGGAGAGGACCGGTTTTCTGCGTACCGATCTTGCAGAGGGCAAGGGCAGAACAGTGCTCGATAATGAGGCACCGCGGGGCCATGAATACTTCCCGGCCATCTTTCAGGATCGTTATATCTTCTATGCCGCCAGCAGAATAAAAGAGCACGATCACGACTCAGCCAACTACCAACTCTATGTCCATGATCTCAAGGCCGGCTGGACCGCCCGCCTGACCTGCGATAGGTTCACCAACCGCTGGCCGCGCTGGATTCCGGCACGTTAGGGCAGGCCTTGGCTGCAGCCGGTAAAATAGGCTGGGTAGAAAGCTTAATGAGAAATGTGGGTCTCCATTTGAACAGTTTTGCGCAAACAAAAGAGAACAGGGAGAGTTGATCAGATGATTTTCAGCGAAGACTCAAGAGTTAAAATACCCTGTATCCTTCATCTAGTCAGGCTTGGCTATCAGTATCTCTCCCTCAAAAATGTCACATGGGACGAAGATACCAACATTTTCCCGAACATTTTCAGAGAGTCCTTCGCCCGCATTAACCCCGGTATTGAAAGCGATGATATCGAACGTTTACTGGATGAAGTCAAACTCACGGTGGATAACGAAGACCTTGGCAAGGCCTTTTATGAAAAGCTCACCGAGCGTTCAGGCTCAAGGCTTATTGACTTTGCTGGCTTTTCCAACAACAGCATTCATGTGGTCACCGAGCTGGCCTGTAAAAACGGCGATGACGAGTTTCGACCGGACATCACCCTGCTCATCAACGGTATGCCGTTGGTATTTATTGAGGTCAAAAAGCCGAACAACCGTGAAGGCATTCTGGCTGAGCGCAACCGCATCATTAAACGCTGCCAAAATCCCCGGTTCCGCCGCTTTGTCAATATCACCCAGTTAATGGTGTTTTCAAACAATATGGAGTACGACGATGGCTCGCCGCAGCCCATCGAAGGCGCTTTTTACGCCAGCCCGGACTATGACAGTCCCATATTTAACTACTTTCGCGAAGAAGAACAGCTGGACCTTGCCGATCTGCTCGCAGTCGAAGATGACGCTATCGAAAACGCCGTCCTGAAGGACAACAACGTAAACGTCATCAAGCACAGCCCGGAGTTTATCAGCAACAAGTCGCCGGATACGCCAACCAACCGCATTTGCACTTCATTATTCAGCAAAGCGCGCCTTTCGTTCGTGCTGCAATATGCCCTTGCCTATGTGAATGAAGCCGATGGCATACACAAGCATGTGATGCGCTATCCCCAGCTGTTCGCCACCAAAGCGATCGAAAAAAAGCTGGATGAAGGCGCCAGAAAAGGCATTATCTGGCACACGCAAGGCAGCGGGAAAACCGCACTTGCCTACTACAATGTGCAGTTTTTAACTGACTACTTTCAACGCCGCGCAGTTATTCCCAAATTTTACTTCATCGTCGATCGGCTGGATCTCCTCATTCAGGCCCAACGCGAATTTTCAAGCCGTGGCCTGATTGTCCACACTATTAACTCCCGCGATGCCTTTGCCAAAGACATTAAAGCTATCCTGGTGATTCATAACCACACGGGCAAGCCGGAGATCACCGTCGTTAATATCCAGAAGTTTGAAGATGATCCCGATGTCGTGCGCACCGAAGATTACGATGTGAGCATTCAACGAATCTATTTTCTCGATGAGGTGCACCGCAGCTATAATCCCAAGGGCAGCTTTCTGGCCAACCTGAGCCAGTCCGATCAAAACGCCATCAAGATCGGTCTCACTTGCACGCCACTACTGGGGAATGACTATACTTCCCGGACATTATTCGGCGACTACATCCATAAATACTACTACAATGCCTCCATCGCCGACGGCTACACCCTGCGTCTGATCCGCGAGGAGATCGCCACTAACTACAAAATTGCCCTGCAACAGGCCCTGGAAGAGGTGGAGATTCAGCAGGGTGACATCGAGAAAAAACGCCTCTTTGCCCATCCGCGCTTTGTCGAACCGATGCTGGAGTATATCATCCAGGATTTTGAAAAAAGTCGGGGTGCACTTAACGACAGCACCATCGGCGCCATGGTCATTTGTGACAGCTCCGAGCAGGCGAAGCAGATGTATGAAATTTTCAAGGCCCGTTTTGCTGCCAAAGTTGTTGAACTCAAACCTCATGCCAACACCAGTTATGGCGATGAGCTGCCAATGGCCGCAGAGCGTACACTCACCTACGGGGTTCAGCAAAAGCAGGCGAACACGGTCAAAAGCGCCGCGCTGATCCTGCACGATGTCGGCAGCAAGGAAGAACGCAAAAACTGGGTGGAGGATTTCAAGGCCGGCAAAATCGATCTGCTGTTTGTCTACAATATGCTCCTCACCGGCTTTGACGCCAAACGGCTGAAAAAGCTCTACCTGGGCCGGGTGATCCGCAAACACAACCTGCTCCAGGCACTGACACGGGTCAACCGCACTTACAATGATTTCCGCTACGGCTATGTGGTCGACTTTGCCGATATCCGCAAAGAATTCGATGCCACCAACGAAGCCTATTTTAAAGAACTGCAAGAAGAACTGGGCGACGAAATTGAGCACTACTCCCACCTGTTCAAGTCAACCGAAGAAATCGCGCGGGAGATCGAACAGATCAAGGATCTGCTGTTTCGCTTTGACACCGGGAATGCCGAGATCTTCTCGCAGCAGATCAGCCAGATTCAAGACCGCGCCACCGTACAGGCCCTGAAAAAGGCCCTGGCCGACGCCCGCAGTCTCTACAACCTGATCCGCCTGCAGGGTGAATACGAATTTTTGCAGCATCTGGATTTCCAAAAGCTCAATCAACTGTACCGGGAAACCTGCAATCACCTGGATCTGCTCAACCTGAAAGAGAGCATCGAGAACAGCAACGACACCACCAACTTGCTCAATGTCGCCCTGGAAGATGTGCTGTTCATGTTTACCAAGGTCAGGGAAGAAGAACTGGTACTGGCGGACAAACTCATGAACACCCTCCGTCGGACCCGTGAGGCGCTGGCCGGCAACTTCGATCAGCAAGACCCGAAGTTCATCACCCTGAAAGAAGAACTGGAGCGCCTGTTTAAAAAGAAAAACCTCAGCGAAGTCACCCAGGATGAGATGAACCGGAATATCGGCGCACTCAATCAGATTTACGAGAAGGTCAAGGAGCTGAACCGTGCTAACAATCAGCTCAAAGCCAAGTATCACGGCGACACCAAATACACCCGCATCCACAAACGGCTGCTGGAGCGTGGCGCACTCACCGAGCCGGAACGCCGCATCTTTGCCGCCCTGACCGGCGTTAAGGCGCAGGCCGATGAGCAGGTGCTGCAAAATACCCAGCTCTTACACAACGAAAGCTATTTCGAGCGCATGATGATGCCGCTGGTGATCGGCCAGTTTAAAACCCGGCACAAAATCAATCTCAACCCCGACGCATCCCGTTATATCAATGGGTTGGTGGTCAATGAATATATGAATGAATATGTCTCAGGCAGTACAATAGGAGCGCGTGCGTGGTAACCCAGGATTTCCAACAAAGAACCAGACTGTTGATCGACAGCCTGAAGGGCATCTGCGCCTCCTATGGCCTGGGCAATGACGGCAACGAGTTCAAGATCATCACCCAGGTGTTTCTCTATAAGTTTCTCAATGACAAGTTTGCCTTTGCAGCCAAAAGCATCGACCCAAACCTGGCCCAGGCCGAAAACTGGGAACAGGCCATCACTGCCCTCAGTGACGACGACCTGGACATGTTGCAACTGCAAATGGGCGCCGACACGGCCCGTCTGAAACCTGAGCACTTCATCTCGCACCTGTTCAGCCGGCAAAACGCCCCGGAATTTGCCAAGCTGTTTGACGACACCCTGCGTGATATTGCCATCACCAACAACGACATCTTCGCGGTAAAAACCGACGGCGGCACCAAGATCACCCTGTTTGATCGGGTCAGCGAATACATCACCGATGAATCCAAACGCGACAACTTCTGTCGTGCCCTTATCAACAAGCTGGTGGAATTCAGCTTTGAGCGCATCTTTAATCAGAAGTACGACTTTTACGCCACCCTGTTTGAATACCTGATTAAAGACTACAACAAGGACAGCGGCGGCAAATACGCCGAGTACTACACGCCCCATGCGGTAGCCAAGATCATGGCCGCCATCCTGGTGCCGGACGACCAGCAGGGCACAATCAAGGATGTCAGCTGTTATGACCCCTCCGCCGGTTCCGGCACCCTGCTGATGAATCTCGCCCACGCCATCGGCGAGCAGCGTTGCAGCATCTATTCACAGGATATTTCGCAAAAATCCTCCAGCCTGCTGCGCCTGAACCTGATCCTGAACAATCTGGTGCACTCCATCCCCAACATCATTCAGGGCAATACCTTGCAGCACCCCTTTCACAAGGACGGCAAGGCGCTCAAGCGGTTTGACTATATCGTCTCCAATCCACCGTTCAAGATGGATTTCAGCGATTTTCGCGACGAACTGGACACCAAAGAAAATAAGGAACGCTTCTTTGCCGGGGTGCCGAATATCCCCAAACAGGCCGTGGACAAAATGGCCATCTATCAGTTGTTCCTCCAGCACATCATCTATTCGCTCAAACCCGGTGGTAAGGCGGCGGTAGTCGTGCCCACCGGCTTTCTCACCGCCCAAGTCGGTATTGATAAGAAGATCCGCCAGCATCTGGTCGATGAAAAAATGCTCGCCGGGGTGGTCTCCATGCCGAGCAATATCTTCGCCACCACCGGCACCAATGTCTCCATCCTGTTTATCGACCGTGCGAACAAAGGCGATGTGGTGCTGATCGATGCCTCGAATCTGGGCACCAAGGTCAAGGATGGTAAGAACCAGAAAACTCTGCTGAGCGATGCCGAAGAAGACCGGATTATTGTCGCCTTTAATGGCAAACAGGCGGTGGAGGATTTTTCCGTGGTGGTTGGTTATGATGAGATTGCCGCGAAAAATTATAGCCTCAGCGCCGGCCAATTTTTTGAGGTGAAGATTGAATATGTAGATATCGCCCCGGATCAGTTTGCCGCCAAAATGAAAGGCTTTAGCGACAACCTGGACAAGCTGTTTCAAGAATCCGGCGAATTGGAAAAGGAGATTAAAAAGCAGTTGGCAGGGCTGAGGTATGGATGTGAATAAATTAGTGACTGCTAATGTATATTGCGATTCTGTTTTTGATGGCACTCATGAAACCCCAAAACCTGTTAATAAGGGGAAGCTGTTAATCACATCAAAACATATATCTGGTGGTACGCTCGACGTGTCAACAGCATATATGATTTCAAATGAAGACTACGACTCAATTCAGAAACGAAGCGCTGTAGCACAGTGGGATGTTTTGTTTAGCATGATTGGGTCTGTTGGCGAAGTGTATATCGAAAAAAGTGAACATATACCCTATGCCATTAAGAACATGGGGGTTTTTTCGTGCAAGGATAAACACAAGGCAAAATGGCTCTATTATTTTTTACTGAGCCCAGCGGCAAAAAGCCACATCAACAGATATCTAAACGGGGCTGTGCAAAAATTTTTGCCGCTAGGGGCGTTACGCAATTTTCCTGTTATCCCCTTCTGTGATGAAAAGAGAAAATTGGTAAAAGTACTGGAAAGCCTCGATGCCAAAATCGAACTCAATAACCGCATCAATACCGAGCTGGAGGCGATGGCGAAAACCCTGTACGACTACTGGTTTGTGCAGTTTGACTTCCCCGATCAAAACGGCAAGCCCTACAAATCCTCCGGCGGCAAGATGGTCTATAACGACACCTTAAAGCGGGAAATCCCGGAGGAGTGGCTTGTAACGTCTCTGCCCAATTGCTGTGACATAGTCGATTGTCTGCATTCAAAAAAGTCTGAGTTTTTCTATCTCGAAGAAAAATATTATCTTTTACAGTTGGAGAATATTCGAGACGATAGTTTGGTTGATATTACAAATAAATACTACGTTTCAAAAAAAGATTACGAGAAGTGGACAGCGAGAATTGAAGTTAAAGCCGGCGATGTAGTTATCACAAATGCCGGTCGAGTTGCCGCTTTTGCACAAATTCCATCGAATGTCATCACAGGGCTTGGCAGGAATATTACGGCCATCAGGCCAGCGTCGATTTCACCAAATTATTTTTTCTTATCTTTGAGCGGCGTAGATATTCAGAGACAAATTGCATCTAATCTTGATCATGGAGCTTTTTTTATGAGCTTCAATGTCAAAGGCATCAAGAAATTATCAGTGTTGCGGCCTCCTGTGTTCATGGAAAAGGGTTTTGAGGCTAAAGTGTCGCCTGTTTGCGAAAAAAGACATCATCTTATTGTGGAAAACCAACAGCTCACCCAACTCCGCGACTGGCTTCTCCCCATGTTGATGAATGGCCAGGTCACGGTGGCGTAAAGGACGAGATGCGATGACTGTCAACCGTTCGAACGAATATCTGCTGAGCCTGCTCCAGGAACTTTGCAAACTCCCCGTCGAGACCGAATGGGTCGAGTTCAAGCACAACAACGACAATCCGGAGGAGATCGGCGAATATCTTTCCGCATTGGCCAATGGTGCCGCCCTGCTAGGAAAGGTGCACGCTTATCTGGTCTGGGGCGTTAATAATGAATCGCATGAGGTGATCGGCACGGCCTTCGATCCGACCGGTGCAAAGGTCGGCGGTGAAGAGCTGGAAAGCTGGCTGTTGCGGCTTCTGAACCCTAAAATCAATTTCCGTTTTTATCATCTGCGGGTAGACGAGAGACCGGTGGTGCTGTTGGAGATCGGAGCCGCCTTCCGCCACCCCGTACAGTTCAAGAACACCGAATTCATCCGGGTTGGCTCTTACAAAAAGAAGCTCAAGGATTTTCCCGAGAAAGAGCGCGAACTGTGGCGGGTTTTCGATCGAACCCCCTTTGAGCGGGAAATCGCAGCAGAAAATGTCACGGTAGATGAAGTTCTGAAGCTGCTGGATTACCCTGCCTATTTCGATTTGCTCTCACTCCCCTTGCCCGAAGGCCGCGATGGAATTTTGAACTCATTGGCAGCAGACGAAATGATTACTGCTGGGAAGGGAGGCACGTGGAGCATAACGAACCTGGGCG
Source organism: Desulfobulbaceae bacterium (assembly GCA_031407875.1). Taxonomy (GTDB): domain Bacteria; phylum Desulfobacterota; class Desulfobulbia; order Desulfobulbales; family Desulfocapsaceae; genus Desulfoprunum. Next base: position 27,848 of record JANOIV010000070.1, read on the forward strand.
CCGTTCTCTTTGCCAAACGACTCGCTGATTTTCGCTCGTTACGGCGAAAAGCCTTGAGGGTTATCCTGTATAAAGGAGAAGGCCGGGTTGAAACGATTCGCGAGCAAGTGGGCACAAAGGGGTATGCAGCCGGTTTTGAAGGGCTGATTGGTTTTGTCACGAATCTTCTGCCCAGTAATGAAGTCATTGGCCAGGCGCT
>JANOIV010000073.1:0-18287 GCA_031407875.1 Desulfobulbaceae bacterium
GAACAGGTCTATTTCGCCCGACCGGACTCCGATATCTTCGGCATAAACGTGTATGAGGCCCGAAAACGCATGGGCAAGATTCTCGCCAGAGAGGCGGTAATCGAGGCCGATTTTGTCATGCCGTTCCCGGATTCCGGCAACTATGCAGCCTTGGGATACTCTCAAGCATCGGGAATTCCACTTGAAATGGGCGTCATCCGTAACCACTATGTCGGTCGCACTTTTATCGAGCCGACCCAGTCAATGCGTGACTTTCACGTCAGGGTCAAACTCAATCCCGTCCGTTCCTTCCTCAAGGGGAAAAGGGTGATCATTGTTGAAGACTCGATCATCAGGGGGACTACAGGCAAGAGCAGGGTCCGTTCATTACGGGCGGCCGGGGCCAAAGAGGTTCACATGGTGGTGAGCTGTCCTCCAACACGACATGCCTGCTACTACGGCATTGATTTCCCCTCTTCAAAAGAGCTTGTGGCATGTAACCGGGAAATCAAGGAGATCGCCGATTATCTGGGGCTGGATTCTCTGCATTACCTGAGCCTGGAAGGACTTGTTGAAGCAACCGGCATGACCAAGAAGGACTTTTGTCTTGCCTGTTTCAATGGCATTTATCCCGTTCCACCCGACCACTCATTTTTCAAAGAGGCACTCAGTAACTGTTGATTCGGTGTGTTGTGGGAGAGAAACTCCCTGAAGGAGGGGCACCTCCCTCTACAGTCGGCAGACAATACAGTTTTTGCCGCTTCTCTTGGCATCATACATGGCCCGATCTGCCTTTTCCTTCATCCGTCTCTCATCGATCTCGATCAATTCGTCCTTATTGCGCTTGCAAGACACCACTCCTATGGAAAGCGTGGTCCGCCCCAGATTGCACTCCACATACCTGAGGAGAATCCTCTGGACAATCTCCGTTGCCTGATCGGCAGTGGTCTGCGGCAGAAGTATGGCAAACTCGTCACCCCCAAGCCGGAAGCTCGTATCGACACTGTTACGGATACATTCGGCAAAGATTTCTGCTAGGGCAACCAACACTCCATCACCGTCCTGATGACCGTAGGTGTCGTTGAACTCCTTGAAATTATCGATATCGATAATCGCCAGAAACACCTGATAACGCTGCCTGCTGGCTCGCTCAACCTCCTCGGAGAAACGTTTATCAAAGGCCCTCCTGTTCCAGAGCGAGGTGAGACTGTCGAGCATGGAGAGCTGTTCAAGGCGACGGATCAGATACCTTTCCCGGAAGGCTCGGGCCAGCTTTGCCTCGAGTTCAGCCTGATCTATGGGCTTTTTGATAAAGTCCAGCGCCCCTGCTTTGATCACGTCGGCATAACTGGCCCTGTCAGAATACCCCGTCGCCATAATGACATCGGTATCCTTATGGTTTTCTGTTATATATTGGAGCAGTTCAATCCCGTCCATGTTCGGCATGACGATGTCCGAGAATACAAGATCAATATCTGTCGCCCGCAGCACCTCGATGGCCTCAGCTCCATCACCTGCAACAAGACAGTGATATCCCAGTGAAGAAATGAGTACACTGAGCGTCATGCGTACAGGCTCATCATCATCAACGATGAGGATTACTTCCGATTTTGTATTCTCTTTCATTGGCGAAAAAAATGGATGATTTCAAATTGAATATTGCCCCCTAACTAACCCAGCTTCTCAAAGTGTACATGTAAAAAGATACAAAGTCCAGATCACGCCTTGATTTATAGCCCTTCTCAGGTCGAGATGTCTTCCCTGTACGACTAAGTATACACGGTATACGGCAAGGGAAAGTAGTCGAAGTCTTACTGTCCGCACTGCATGTGCCGGATCCTGCGGCAAGGTATATCAGGCGGTGGGTGTTGCCTTGCCACCCACTATACGTGAAATATGAATCAGCTTTCTTCAGATTGTCCATGCCAGGTAGTGCCAACACTTTTTTTGTGTGCCTTATTAGTTTGAAATCATAGAGCTATTTATATTGAATCATCGACGATCCCCGCAACCTACGCCGAAAACTGTGCCCTCATTATCCGATGTACTGATCTCAGCCGCCGCGCCCCGCAGGACATTTGCTTTCCTAACTGAGAAAATCCGACTGGCCGGACAGGTTGTGGGCTCCGCCGACCTCCTTGCACAAATGGCGGATCGCTATTACCAAGAATGTCTCCCTCTTCTTTTTCACGAGCAAAAAGAAGGAGACGCCCATCAACATGATTCTCCCTTGGAACTCATGCAGCGCACAGCTCAATTTTATCATACCACCATAAACGAGCGATTGCGGGTTGTCTTTGCCGACATCTCTCAGGCTATGCGCGTCCATTTTCAAGAGCGCTGGAACATTAAAAGAGATCTCTACTCGGATTATATATCCGGAAAAATGTTGTCTACCTTGAATCAATTATCACCAGGTGCAAATCAGAGCAGGATTGCCTGAAGAGTGATCTCAGGCGCGTCCCTCCCACGCATCCCTATTGAAACTCCCCCTGCTACAATTCTTCCAGAAAGAATATACTCTTTAATAGCATCATTTCTGCCTCGGATCACGGCCTGTTTCAAACATTTCAAAGAGATCATAAAAGAGCCGTGTAACAGCACTGTAATGAGTAACAGAGCCTGAACTGGCATAGGCCTTGGTCAACTCCATGGCCTTAAGAAAATTTTCCTGACTCTCAGACGTCTGTGGTGCCTTGAGGGCCTGAACCAACTTCTGGCCAATATCTTCTTTCATTTAAATTATCTCCTTTCACGTTTCATAGGGACAGCCATTTTTGCTGTTGGCCGCTTCTGAGTAATACTCTTCAAGCCATTTCATAATTGCCACCGCATCATCGAGGCTGACCGGGCTCGGTCTCTCCAAGAACCGCTCTGGAATAGGCATCTCCCTGCTTTGTGTACAGGTTATAGGGAGGAGAGGAGATTTGTCTTGTTTTCAGTGCATTGCAGATAACGCAGCACACATTCCTTGTCAGATGGCGCATTAAAAGGTGTATCAAGTTCAATATCGCCACGTGTCTCCAGAATGATAACTCTCTGGAAGGGCTGCTGAGTGGAACTGGAAAGGGTGGCTGCACTCAAAATTTATGATACCGCTGAACATCCGGTCTGTTTTGAAAACAGGGGCCTTATCGATTATCACACAGACCTTTGCAGACTCCCTACCAGAAAGTTATCTTCCCAGCGAGACACAATATCAGCCGATATCCATCAGGCTGTCACCACCTACTTCGGAAATATTTCTGATATTTCGCGGATCATCATTATAATACGAGAAAATGGGCGGGATTGTCCGCAAGTCGCCTAATCCCGCCATCGTCAAGTATTTTGCGAAATGTAAACCATTGGAGATGATAGCGGTACGTAAAGGCCTGCATCACCTTCAGTTCAGTATGCATCACAGCGATGTTGAGGAGCTGTTCCGTATCGGTTTCTCGCAGAGGGCATGCTTTCCCGCCTTTATCGCGCAGGGATCATGGAGATGGCTTGGCAGGGGGATATATACCGCATCTACGTCCTGCTGGTCGGCAAACAGCTCTTCATGTGTCCCGTATTGGTTTGGAATATTATTATTTTTTTGCAGCATCTGCTGCCGCTTGGGCCTTTCTTGAGACAATCGCCACGATTTCGCGCATCTGTCCGCCTGCATGGCGGGAATAACCATTTCCATTCCTATTCTGGCAGTACTCAATACTCCTCAGCGCACCTTGAACATCAGGCTTTCTCCTTATCGGTTAAATTTGAGATGAATTGTTTATCCTCAAAAAATGGAGCTGCTTGTATGCGTTCGAGTAATTGATTTGGTCAGAACTCCCCCAGCTGATAACAGAGTGCTAAATTCGCGATACATGGCGCCCATGTCTGGCCCAGCCGTAAAATTGCTCTGCTATATCAAACTCCTGGGCCTTCTGACAAATCGAGTCGAAATGGGTCTGGAGATTGGCAAGCTGTTTGGTACACATCCTGAGAACCCATTTACCCTTAACTATTTCCCAGAACTGACGGGCTACATATCGTCTACTCCTCGCTCTCCCAACCTGCTCGGTTTCGGCAAAGACCATCACGGTGGCAATAGCGCCGGCCAGTTCTTGAGCCTGACTGTTTTGGTTCGTTGGTCGAACTTCGAACTGATAAAAGAGAGGATACATTGTCACCATCGTCAGTCCTTTATGGTAATGAATAATTGTCTTGTCAGATTCAACTTGATGAAGAAAAAAGGCCTGAACCCTATTATTCCAGGGTTCAGGCCTTAATCTCTCGCAAATAGTGCGGAGGTCGGATACAGCAGACACATAATTATTTCAGCCTTAAGTTAATGCGTGATCGTTGTTGACTATCAAGGAAATGAGACGCTCCAGATCATCGAGTGAGTAATACTCAATCTCGATTTTCCCTCTACTGCCATTTTGAATTATGGAAATCCGAGAATGAAGCTTATTTGTAAGATGGTTTGAAAGGGTATTGCATAAAGAGATTGGAATTTCTGAGTCTTTTAATGAAGACGTCTTGTTTTGGCTAGCCGATGGAGCAGATATACTACGCACAAGTTTTTCGGTCTGCCGCACAGAGAGGCTCTTCTTTAAAATGAGTTCACGGACCTCTTTCATCTTGAGGGGATCTTCAGAAAGGCGTAGGAGGGCACGGGCATGGCCCTCTGAAAGAACACCATCGGATATATCATTCTTGATAAATTGAGGAAGATTCAATAATCTCAACAAATTAGTAATGGTTGATCTTTTTTTACCCACTTTCTTTGCGGTTTGTTCTTGGGTATAGCCAAATTTCTCAATAAGTTTATTATATGCTCCAGCTTCCTCAATCGGATTCAGATCGGTACGTTGTACATTTTCGATGAGTGCCATTTCAAGCAGCGTATTTTCATCTGTTACTTCAAGCACAACTACAGGGACTGTTTTTAAATTAGCTATCCTTGAAGCCCTCAATCGTCGCTCGCCGGCAATAAGCTCATATACTCCGGGTTCATCGGTATGGGTAACAATCAATGGCTGGATTATACCATTCTCACGTATCGAGTCCGCTAGTTCACTGATATCCTGTTCGCTAAAGTAATTTCGTGGTTGATGTTTATTGGGGACAATTTTGCTGATATCGCACTGGAAGTACTTCTCCTCACTTTCCTGGCCAAAAAGTACACTCACTCCCCGACCCAACCCTGTTTGTTTTGCCACAGTTTCAGTCCCTCTGGTTTGTTAAGAATTCACCGGCCAAATTGAGATAAGCCTTGGCTCCTGATGAGAGGCTATCGTAATCAAAGATTGTCTGGCCATGACTTGGGCATTCACTTAAACGAACATTTCTAGGAATAACAGTTTTAAAAAGTTGCTTGCTAAAGTGTCGAGAGATTTCTTCCGCCACCTGATAGGTGAGCTTGTTTCTCTTATCAAACATGGTAAGGAGCAGCCCCTCGATATAGAGATCTGGGTTGAAAGACTTCTTGACGGATCTGATCGTGGATACAAGTTGCGCTAATCCTTCCATGGCAAAGTATTCACATTGCATAGGGATAAGAACCGACTGAGACGCCGTCAGAGCGTTCACGGTCAACAAGCCAAGAGAAGGCGGGCAATCGATAATAAGGTAATCATAATTCTTCCGAACCGGCTCAAGGAGTGAAAGAAGTTGGCGTTCCCTATTTTGCATCGAAATAAGTTCGATTTCTGCTGCCACAAGGTCGATGCTTGCAGGAATTATATCAAGATTGCTTACTCCTGTATGGACAATGACATTGTAAATTGGCACCCCACCAGTGTAAGCGTGGTAGAGCTGATTGTCAGTTTTTTTTACTGCAACACCCAAACCACTTGAGGCATTTCCTTGGGGATCGGAGTCAACAAGAAGCACTTTTTTCTTCTTTTTTGCAAGCGCTGCTGTGAGATTTATTGAGGAAGTGGTCTTCCCTACACCGCCTTTTTGATTGGCAATCGCAATAATCTTTCCCTTTTTATTCATACCTCTCCTTTTGAAGTGTTGGCAATAATAAATCAACTGTTTGTTTTACCACCTTTTTGCTCCCAACAACACAAAATGTCTCCGTCAGTTGTTCTTTTCTGATAATAATTGACCTTATTGCGCTATAGACGATCGAGATTTAATTTTATCCTTTGAATTATTAATAAAAACTGTATACCGATAGACACCTGTTGTGTATCGAGTTGTTTGTGAATGTTTCACGTGAAACATACTAATTAGAGGAAAGTATATGGAGTCAGATTTTCTTGTTATCGGAAGTGGAATAGCTGGGTTGTCTTTCGCTTTGCGTGCGGTAAAGTTGGGGAAAGTTACCATTGTTACTAAAAAAGGGGGGGGGGACACTGCAACTAATCTGGCGCAAGGAGGGATTGCTGCGGTCATTTCAAAAACAGATTCTTTCAATCTTCACATCAAGGATACTGTAGATTCGGGTGCAGGCTTATGTGATGAGAAAATAGTGAGGATGGTGGTTGAGGGCGGACCAGCGCAGGTTAATGGCCTGATAAATTTAGGGGTTCAATTCGTTCGAGAGATGGCTGCTGGTAAGGAAACAACTCTAAGTTTGGGTAAAGAAGGAGGTCATTCACAAAGACGGGTCGTTCATGCCCATGATCTGACAGGGAGAGAGATAGAGAAGGCGTTATTAAAGAAAGTACAAGAGGAACCAAATATTTTTCTCCTCGAGAACCACATTTGTGTCGATTTGTTGATACAGCCAGGGGGGGAAACAGGAAGAAAAGAGAGGTGTGTTGGTGCCTATGTTCTGGAGGATGGCGGGGAGGTGTGCACTTTTCGTGCAAAAATAACGGTGTTGTGCACAGGAGGAGCTGGGAAGGTATACCTCTATACCAGTAATCCGGATATTGCTACTGGTGATGGGGTTGCAATAGCGTTTCGGGCTGGTGCTGATGTTGCAAATTTGGAATTTGTACAATTTCACCCGACATGTTTATATCATCAGGATGCGAAGAATTTTTTGATATCAGAGGCGGTGCGAGGTGAAGGAGCGGTTCTGGTTGATGACATGGGGCAACGCTTCATGAGCAAGTATGATCAGGTTAGAATGGAACTTTCCACGAGAGATACAGTGGCAAGAGCGATTGATCAGGAGATGAAAGAAAGTGGTAAAAGTTGCGTATTTCTTGACATTTCACATAAAGAGAAGAAATTTATTCAGGAGCGGTTCCCTGGAATCTTCGCAAAATGTTTGGAGTTTGGTATAGATATCACCAAGGATAAAATTCCAGTGGTGCCTGCTGCGCATTATCAGTGCGGCGGGGTGTTGACTGATGAATGGGGGAGAACTTCGATTGAAGGTTTGCTTGCCCTTGGTGAGACGGCCTGTACTGGGTTACATGGGGCAAACAGACTTGCAAGCAACTCTTTGCTAGAGGCGGTAGTATATGCTGAGAGGGCGTATACGTTCTGCGAAGAAAAATGGCCAACTATTGGCAAAAAACAACATCCCCCAGTTGACGTATGGAAAGCAGGGACCGCACAAATGCTTGATGAGGAAATCCTTATAAATCATAATTGGGATCAGATAAGGAGAATTATGTGGAATTATGTGGGGATTGTCCGTCGGGAAAAGAGGTTGCTATTAGCACAACAGAGGATATTTGAAATTCAATTGGAGATTGAACAACATTATCGGGATTACTATGTGACAACGAATATGGTGGAGTTGAGAAATATTGCCCAAGTGGCTGCTCTTATAATAGCTGCATCTTTACAAAGAAAGGAGTCTCGGGGATTACATTTCGTCCTTGATTATCCAGAGCAAATTGAATCATGGAGGAAATGGAATATCTTTAAAAGAAAGAAACTTGGAAATAAAGGGATTTTGGGAATGGTGTTCAGGTCTAGGCAATTGCATTTTTAATCTACAATGTTTACTTTTAAAAAGTGGTAGAGTAATACTGAAAATCAAAGGGGAATTTCTTTTTTATTCTCCATATGTATGCCTTAAAGAGAATCTGAGGGTTGAAAACATGCTTGGAGATAATATCTTATCGTTGCTCACTTGAAAAAAACGATATGGAGCTGAGACTGTATTGCAGAAGAAGTATTTCATGGTGGGAATGGAGTTCTTTGATTGAAAAAAGACGGATGGTTTGCCACAATATCGACAACTAATTGCTCAGATAAGACTAAAGATTACTACCATAATCTGGAGGGTTGAATGAAAAAGATGGGTGCTGTATTTACTGTATTAGTATTGATGGCTTCTCTTGCTTCGTGCACGGGGCAGTATTCTAGGGGCCAATCTGGTGCTGTGATTGGCGGAGCGAGTGGGGCTGTAGTTGGGCAGGCTATCGGCAGAAGTACCGAGGCAACTTTGATCGGAGTCGCGGTTGGTACGATGCTCGGTTATATTGTCGGAAATGAAATGGATAAGTCTGACCGACAGGAATTGAATCATGTCTATGAACGCGGAGTATCCGGGCGGCAGAGTACTTGGCAGAATCCGGATTCGGGCAATGCATACACGGTCACTCCCCAGCCTGCTGTCCAAGGACCCTCAGGTACTTGCCGCAAAGCAGAAATCCGGGCGGTGATTGATGGAAAACCAGAGACAACCTATTCAACTGCATGCCGCGATGCGAGTGGTCAGTGGGTACTGCAGTAGAGTAAAATATCCGGTAATTGTGTGCAATAAGCGAGTATGAAAAAAGAAAAACCCGTTAATAGAGGTTGTCTATTAACGGGTTTTTTATTTTGGCGTCCCCAACCGGATTTGAACCGGTGTTGCCGGCGTGAAAGGCCGGTGTCCTGGACCTGACTAGACGATGGGGACCTGTTCTGCTTGGTGGGTCGTGCGCGACTTGAACGCGCGACTCTCTGCTTAAAAGGCAGATACTCTACCGACTGAGTTAACGACCCTGCAAAGTCTGGCTTTATACAAAGTCATTCAACTTGTGTCAACACAAATATTTCTTCTCCATTCTTACCATCTGAAAAAGTTGTGGTCAAGTTGTTTAATCTAACAGTTATATATAATTAGCTTTGTATCAGGGTTTTCTGGCGCCGAATAATATCAAAGGCCCTTTTCTCTGTGAAAAAATATTGTCGCCTCTATACAGTAATGCTATATCAATGGTGTCTATACCATCCCTTCACAACAAAAATTATTAATACTTCGGTTTACTGCTTGAAGGAATTCTTTAGATACCAAGAGATCTGCCATGTCGGCAAATTATGCAAAATACAATCCGAGAGAATGGTAAATAATGGGATTTGTAAAGGGTTCTGCCAGTTTTGTACGGTTTAGTGTTGAGGGTGAACTTCCAGGCTCTCCTCTTGAGTTTATCGCTGATAGAGTAGCCTCATTTTCATTCCAGGATATAGACGAGACCTTTGATGAGTATTCCATCGGTTGGGTATCAGTTTTCAACATGTTCGATGCGAAGTTTCAGTATGCCTCGTATATCTGTGGTGACTATGTCACATTGTCGATACGGATGGATGAGCGAAAAGTATCGCCTGCCATTTTGAATAAAATGGTTCAAAAAGAAGAGGAGCGTATCAAAAAAGAACGTCAGATCCCAAAAATCGGCAGAAGTCTCAAGGTCGAGATAAAAGAGAGAGTTCATACTGAACTGATGCGAAAGGCGGTGCCTCTGCCCTCTGTCTATGATCTGTGCTGGAATCTTTCGGACTCCACTCTGCTCTTTTTTACAACAAACAAAAAGGCTCATGCCGTTCTCGAGGATTATTTTAAGGAAAGCTTCGGATTGCTTATTCGACAGCAGATTCCATACGTCACAGGAGAACAGTTGCTTGATGGAGACCAGGTTGCAGGTCTTGCCTCGATATCTCCGATTGTCTTTGTTTGATCGGATGGAAAATCATAATATTTACAGGCTGTGAGGTGAAACTTGGATCTGGTAGATTTAATAGCTGAAAAACGTTTTGTTGGGCAGGAATTTCTCACATGGCTATGGTGGAAAAGTGAGGAAAGGGGGGGCAGTATTGAGATTCCAGGCTTTGGCGACATCGCTGTAGCCTTTGAAAAGCATATGCTGCTTGAATATGGAGAGGGTGAATCGAGTGAGAAATTAATCTGCAGTGGCCTGCAGACCGAACTCCAGGAGGCTCGAACGGGTCTGCAGGTTGGAAAAAAACTTGAGCAGGCACGGATTAAAATTTCAAAGGGCGATCAGGAGTATAATTTTACCCTGGCGGCTGCCATGATGGAATTCCGTAGTGTGAAACTTCCCAAAACAGCAGACACTGAAGCCGAAGAATCAGCCAGTCCGGAAGAGGTCGAGGGAATGATCCTCGAGAGGATTTTCCTTTTTGAAGAGCTCATCAAAACGGTCAATGATCTCTTCCGCATGTTTCTGGTGATCAGAACGGGAAGGCAATGGGAGGAGGAATTGCAGAGGGTTCGTACCTGGATCGCCAAAGCGACTCCGATTGTGTAAATTATCTTGAATACCTGGTTGGAATATGGAGTTTGAAACTGTAATCGGGCTTGAGATTCATGCCCAACTGAAGACTGCGTCGAAAATATTCTGTGGTTGTTCCACGGCCTTTGGAGCCCCTCCCAATACGCATACCTGCCCGGTCTGTCTGGGCATGCCCGGAGTGTTGCCGGTTTTGAACAAGAAGGTTGTTGAATTTGCTATAAAGATGGGTTTAGCGACAGGATCAACCATTAATCGCTATAACCAGTTTTCCAGGAAGAATTATTTTTATCCCGATCTTCCTAAAGGATATCAGACATCCCAGTTTGATCTGCCTATCGTTGTGCACGGCAAGGTAGAAATTGAGGTAGATGGTAAATCAAGAGAGATCGGGATCACCCGAATGCATATGGAGGAGGATGCAGGAAAGTTGACCCATGCTGAACATGATTCCTCCTCGTATGTTGATTTGAATCGAACGGGTACTCCTCTTCTTGAAATCGTTTCCGAACCGGATATGCGCTCACCCCAGGAGGCGTATGCCTATCTCAAGAAGATCCACGCTATTCTTCGCTACCTGGATATCTGTGATGGCAACATGCAGGAGGGGAGTTTCCGTTGCGATGCCAATATTTCCTTGCGTCCCGTTGGGCAGAATGAGCTTGGGACCAGGACTGAGCTGAAGAATATGAATTCATTCAGGAATGTTCAAGATGCCCTGAAGTATGAGGTGCGCAGGCAGCGCGATCTCCTTCTCGATGGCCATAAGGTGATGCAGCAAACTCTTCTTTGGGATCCCGATAAGGGGAGGACAGAACCTATGCGGGGGAAAGAAGATGCTCATGATTACCGGTATTTTCCTTGCCCTGATCTAGTACCTGTAGAGATAAGTGAAGAGTGGATCGAAGAGATCCGGGCGACTTTGCCGGAATTGCCTGATGCCAGGAGGGGACGATTTGTCAAAGAATATGGCCTACCGGAGTATGATGCCGGAATCTTGACGGGAGATAAAGCTCTTGCAGAATACTTCGAGGAGGCCGTAAAGACCGGCCCGGAGGCTAAGAAGATCTCAAACTGGGTTATGACGGAGCTCATGCGGGAACTCAAGGGAGATGATATCGGCAACTGCCGTATCGCCCCGCAGCAGCTCGGGAAACTTCTTCTTCTCGTGGAATTGGGCACCATCAGCGGTAAGATCGCGAAAGCTGTTTTTCAGGATATGCTGAAATCAGGCCAAGATCCCGAGTTGATTGTAAAGGACAAAAACCTCCTACAGGTCTCCGATGAAAATGAGATAATGAAGGTTGTCGAGGAAATATTGGCGGCAAATCCCGCACAGGTCGAAGAGCTTCGCGGCGGCAAGGACAAACTTATGGGCTTCTTCGTCGGTCAGCTCATGCAGAGGATGAAGGGCAAGGCAAACCCGGCCATGGCCAACGATTTATTCCGCAAGACCATCTTTGGCGGCTAAAGGCTTTGGATAAGGTGCAATGGCAAGAGAGAGGTGACGGGCACCGTGGGCGCTTGCGGGACCGCTTCTTGGAAAGAGGCCTTGATGGTTTTACTGATGTCGAGGTTTTGGAACTGCTGCTCACCTTCGGCACGCCACGCTCTGATTGCAAAGAACCGGCCCGCCAGCTTCTGGCCACCTTCGGCACATTGGCCGCAGTGCTTGAGGCACCGATCAGAGGTCTGCAGGAGGTGCAGGGCGTCGGGCCGAAAAACAGTTTCGCCTTGCACTTTGTCCAGTCCGTTGCCAGGCGGTATCTTCGTGAACGCCTCCGTGGCAAACGCTACCTGCACTCGTCTCAGGAGGTCACCGACTACCTCCAGCATGCCATGCGGGGATTGAAGAAGGAGGTGTTTACAGCCATCTTTCTCGACTCCTCGCATGCCATAATCGAGTCGGAGATCATTGCCGAAGGGACCCTCAACGTCAATACCGTCTATCCGCGGGAACTCATCGCCAAGGCTATAGAGCACCATGCCGCCGCCCTCATCATTGCCCATAATCATCCATCAGGTTCTCTTGAACCTTCCCCACAGGATCTACATCTCACCCGTACTTTGTATATGATCTGTTCCTGGATGCAGATTCAGCTCCTCGATCATCTGATAATCGGCGATGGGTTTTTCAGTTTCGCCGACCAAGGGCTTTTGGCCAAGATGAAACAGGACTGCTCCTCAGTTCTGGATTCCCTGCGTTGACCGGGCCATGACCGCTCTCTATATCCACATTCCTTTCTGCAAGAGCAAGTGTCCTTATTGTTCTTTTGTTTCGTTCGCCGGGATGGCAAATGACTTTAAGCGTTACATTCTGGCGGTCCGCAGTGAACTTGCCGAGATTTCGGAAAGATATGAAAAACCAGCGCTCACGTCAGTGTTTTTCGGCGGTGGCACCCCGACCGTCCTGGCTGGTGATGAGCTTGCCGACCTCCTGACCTGCTCGAGAAATCTCTTTCAATTGGCAGATGGGGCGGAAATTTCCGTTGAGGCCAATCCCGGCACCCTTGATCTCATCTACCTCAAGAATCTTAAGCAGGCCGGGTTCAATAGGATTTCACTCGGAATCCAATCATTTTCCGATGTAGAACTCTCAACATTAGGTCGCTGTCACAACCGCCTGGAGGCACTCAGGGCGATCGAGCAGACGAAAAATGCCTGTTTTGAGAACATCAGTTTTGATTTGATGTATGGACTTCCTGGCCAGAGCAGCGATTCCTGGCAGGGAAGCCTTGAGACGGCCCTGGCGCACAACCCTCAGCACCTGTCCTGCTACCAATTGACTATCGAAGACGGTACCACCTATTCGCGGCTGGATAAAGCCGGTCAATTGCAGTTGCCTGATGAAGAGGAGATCGAGCAAATGGATTCCCTGACTATCAACCTGTGCCGGGCAGCGGGTTTGGAGCAATACGAGATCTCCAATTTCGCCATACCGGGCAAAGAGTGCCGTCATAATATCAATTACTGGTTGAACGGGGAATACTTTGCCGCCGGGGCCGGGGCTGTCAGTTGTATAGCAGGCAGACGCGAGCGGCGTGCAGAGGAGCCTCTGCAGTATTGCCGGCTCATTGAAGAAAAAAAGGAGGCGATCGTTGCCAGCGAGTTTCTGGCGAAAGAGGCCTCTTTCAGGGAGAGTGTTGTGATGGGGCTGCGTATGGTCAAGGGAATTTCTCACCAGGATCTCTTTCAGCGCTATGGCATGGACCTGGAGGGGTACTATGGCGACACCCTGGACAGACTGCTGAAAGCTTTTCTCGTTGAACGCACCTCGACACATCTGCGGCTTTCACCTCGGGGTCGGCAGGTTGCCAATTCTGTCCTGGCAGAGCTCGTATAACGGCTGTTTTCTGCAACACCGGGAGGACGTCACTCCGTCCAACGAGAATAAGGATTTCCTATCAGACTGGAGTTGCGGTAGCGCGGGTCATCCGTCACCTCCTTACCAATCCATGCTGGCTTGAAAAAGGTCTGTTCCGGATCCTGCAATTCAAGTTCAGCCACGATCAATCCGCTATTATCTCCTAAAAATTCATCTACTTCCCAGATAAACCCGGCCACGGGTATTCTATACCTGATCTTGGTGATGAGCGGTTTGAGACACAGGGTTTCCAGCATCTCCAGGGCGTCTGCATGGGGGATCTGATATTCGAACTCCGATCTGGCAATACCACAGGTCATCCCTTTGACCGTCAGGTATCCCCGATCCGCCACTGTTCTAATCCGTACGGTTCGGCCAATGCCTGCACAGAGATAGCCCTGGCAATAGGGCAGTCCCTGGCCAAGTCCTCGCCAGTCCTCGTTTGCCGGCAAAAATTTACGTTCTATTTCAGTACCCATTGTCTTCTTTAATTGTGAGTTTTTCGAGGGGTTTCTCGCTTACGAGGGCTGAGAAATTCAACGTGGTGTGGATGGTCATCACCGGGAAAAGAACGGCCATGAAAAAGATATTGACAAAGGGAATCATACTGACAAGGGCCGGGAGAAGACCAAGTCTGAACGCAATGCGGTGGTGGTTTGAGATCCAGCCGATCTTTTGGCCAAGAGACCAGCGCCTCCTTGACGCGGGGAAATCGATGAACATAAGGGCAGAGTAGTAGGTATAGAGCAGGAGGATTACCGCCTGGCCAATGACCGGGATGAAATTGACCAGGAGTGCGACAAAGGTGACAAGAAGCCCGTAAAGGCCAATTTTGACCCCTTCAAGCAGATCGGTGATGACACCCTGCAGGGTAAAGGCATTCTCTGGGATGAACAGTTCTCCGAGGTGCAATTTTTCGGCGGCCGTGCTCAAAAAAACATAGCCGGGGGAGGTGAGGCAATAGGCGAGAAGAAATGAGATATAAAAGGCGACGATTCTTGAGATGATGAGGAGCAGCCACTTCCCGATCAGCCAGAATGCGTATTTTATCCAACCCCAGATACTTACGGTATCGGGCGCGGCCTGGAGAAAGGTTTGCGTGAGGTCGTCCACGTACCCGACGGTCAGCATGAAACCCAACCAGGTGAAAAAAATGGTCATGCAGAAGAGCATGAGACTCCAGACAAGGAGTTGCTTTTTTTTGAACATCAAAGTCAAAGAGTATGAAAGCGGGATCCAAGGAGTAGCTGTTTTGGGAAATGTTGTTGCCATAGCGTCCGGTGAGTCAAGGTGAAGAGAGACGTTGGGTGGTGCTGAGAGCAGTTCCCTATGTCTTATGGAAAATTGGTTAAATAATAGCTCATTTATAACAAGAGTAAAGAGCAGTTGATGACTTTTGCAATGACCTGGACTACACTCAACATATGGCATCTCTAAATAAGAAAAAGGCTTCCTGCCTGTATATCTGTCAGCAGTGTGGTTACCAGAGCATTAAATGGCTGGGCCGCTGTCCGGACTGTGGAGCGTGGGAGAGTCTTATTGAGGAAGTACCCAAGAAAATTCTCGGGACCAAGGCGACCACCTTCAGGGCGATTCCCCTGGCCGAGGCCCCGGATGGTGATGAAGAGAGAATCAGCACGACCCTTGAAGAGTTGGACAGGGTGCTGGGTGGTGGCATTGTCCCGGGTTCGGTGATTCTCATAGGTGGTGAACCGGGGATCGGCAAGTCGACGCTCATCCTGCATATGCTGGCTGCTGTTGCCGCCGGATCGGGACGAAAGGTCCTCTATGTCTCCGGTGAAGAGTCGGCTAGACAGATTAAGATGCGGGCCAGAAGGCTGGCCGCGATCCACCAGGACGAATATCTGGCGACCGGCAACGAGGTGGAAGAGATCATTGCCCTGACTGAGGAAATGCGTCCCTGTCTTTTGGCGGTTGATTCGATCCAGACGCTGGTCTGCGCCGATTTGCCTTCCGCTCCCGGTTCCGTCAGTCAGGTCCGTGAGTCGGCCTACCGATTACTGACCATGGCTAAAAAGGAGAATATACCGATCGTTTTAGTGGGCCATGTCACCAAGGATGGGTACTGTGCATTGGAAACGTTCGTTCGACGCCTACTCCATAGCTGACCTTGCGAACTGTATAGGTCTCGGCCACACCCGAGCCAGCAATGGCCACAATGTTGCCTTGGAATATCTGGACGCGCTCCTTACCACTTTCGATGACACGCACATGCACCTTGACTTCGTCTCCGGGACCAACCCTGGGTATATCAGTTCGCAGAAATTGGTTGTCGACGATGTCGGTGGACTTCATGGCACACGATCCTTTAGTTGGGGGAAACCCGTTAAATGGGGAACTTAGAAGGATACGGCACAGGCGGGAACTCTTCCAACAAGCGTTGTTCGCCAGCGTTGAGACCACCACGTTTGGCGATCAGATCGGGGCGTGAAGCGGCGGTGCGATGTAACGCCTGGGCTTGCCTCCAACGCTCAATGCGAGCATGATCGCCACTGCGTAACACTTCGGGAACTTGCCAACTGCGAAATTCAGCCGGTCGGGTGTAGTGGGGCTCCTCGAGAGTGCCATTTGAACCAAAACTTTCAGATACCGGAGAATTGCTGTTACCCATCACACCAGGCACCAATCGAGTTACGGCCTCAATTATCAGGCATGCGCCAACTTCTCCACCGGCCAGCACGACATCGCCCACCGATACTTCTCCATCAATGAGATGTTCAAGAATGCGGTGGTCAACACCCTCATAACGACCGCACAGCAAACTGAAACCACCGGCGGCCAGAAGTTGCTCAGCAAAGTACTGATCAAATGGCCGCCCGCCTGGCGACAACAGCAACAACGGTCGTGGCGGCTGTATCGCTTCAACGGCGGCAAATACCGGTTCGGGTCGCAACACCATGCCGGCGCCGCCACCAAATGGTGCATCGTCCACGCTGTGGTGTACATCGGTCGAGTGCTCACGCAAATCATGACATCGCAAGTCGATGAGTTGTTCGTTACGAGCGCGACCAAGCAAACTCTCGGAACAAAAATCATCTACTAGGTGCGGAAAGATTGAGAATACGTCAATGCGCAAAGCGGCGTCGGCGCTCATTGGTCGAATAACCCCTGAGGTGGGTCAATGGTGATGAGTCCATCCACATGCGACACCACAAATGGGACCGGCACTAGCCCACCGGTATCGAGTTCGATAATTGGATGGGCGGGATTGTCAATAACACTGACACAGACTCCATACTTCGAGCCATCAATCCCCACCACTTCGCTGCCAATCATTTCGTGCACCCACAAAATCGAAGAATCCTGAATCGGTTCGCCGTACAAATCTTGATTAGCAAGACGTTGTGCAACATTGCGATCGTCCAGCCCCACAAACTCGATGAGCCAGCGATCCGATTGCTTTTTAGATGAAGCGATTTCGTACCACTTCCCGGATGCCCACAGACGCGCGCCGATTGCGCTGCGAACTGGGTGATCGGAATACAAATGTACGTACATTGCTCCGTGAACTCCATGTGGTCGGGCGAGACGACCGACGTGCAACAGGCCCGTGGGCGGAAGTCGCTCAGTCGTCGACGAAGTCGACATCAACATCTACGCCATCGCGAGTTGCAACCGCGCGAACCACGGTGCGAATGCTTTGCGCAGTGCGACCGCGCCGACCGATAACCCGACCAAGGTCGCCATCGCCAACGCGCACTTCCAAGAGAACTTTGTCGCCATCGGGAAAACCCTCCACGCGAACCGCTTCAGGATTATCAACAATTGAGCGAACGACGTGATCAAGTACTGCCGAAGCCACGGGGGCCGGAATGATATTGGCTGGTTCAGACACGAGGACTACGCAGAATTACTTGGCGGACTTTGAAGCGGAAAACTCTGCCCATGCACCGGAAATTTCAAGAAGTTTCTTCACTCGCTCGCTTGGCAATGCACCCTGCTTAAGCCATTTGATGGCCTTTACATTGTCCACGCTGAGCACCGAAGGGTCGTTCTTGGGGTGATAATTACCGACAATTTCAAGGAATTTTCCGTCGCGGGCATTACGGGTATCGGCAGCAACGATGCGATAGTGCGGCTGCTTGGTTTTGCCCACTCTGGTGAGGCGAAGCTTGACTGACATGGGTGACAGGTTAGCGGGGCGACACCCGAGAGCCCAACGCCTCGGCCAAATCAAAGCCTTTTGCACCTTTGCCGCCTTTGCCACCAGAAGCACCCATTCGCTTCATCATTTTCTGCATTTCACTGAATTGCTTGACGAGGCGATTGACATCGGCAATCTGTGTACCGCTGCCTTTGGCGATTCGAATCCGCCGACTGCCATTGATTATCTCGGGTCGTCGGCGCTCGTCTGCAGTCATTGAACGAATAATTGCTTCCGTGAGTTTTACCTGATCATCACCAATTTCGGCGTCTTTCATTTCCTTTGGCATCCCGGGAATCATGCCCATCACGTTTTGCAGTGGTCCCATTTTCTTGATCTGTTGCAATTGATCCAGAAAGTCATCCAAGGTGAATGC
>JANOIV010000077.1:0-10462 GCA_031407875.1 Desulfobulbaceae bacterium
CCGTAATTTTGGGAGGACTCTTCTGCAATACAGCTACATCAGTGACGAACATGACGAGCGGCTGGGACACAATGTCCTGGCCGGTTTGACCTATATCGTCACCGTACTGGCTGCAATTTTTCAGATTAGCAGCGGATTCTATATGCTCTATCCCGAGGCTACCTTCTGGCAGGGCTGGGGTGTGGCAATCTTTGGTAACCAGCAATGGTCACGCTATATCCATCATCTGCTGATGTGGTGGTTCATGATCTTTGCCTTGATTCATGTGTATCTCTGCATCTGGAATGATGTGATTGGCCCGGAAGGGCTTATCTCCTCCATCTTCACCGGTGATAAGTTTAAACATAAGAAAGCATAATCAGACCGGGGTCGAAATCCTCATCCGTGGCACCGTCCAGGGTGTGGGATTTCGACCCTTTGTGTACAACCTCGCCTCTCGTTTCGAGATCTCCGGCACTGTTGGCAACACTGCTGACGGAGTGCTCATCAGGGCCGTAGCTCGAACCGACAGGCTTTCGGCATTCCTGGAGGCCCTGGAAAAAGAGGCACCGCCACTGGCCCGTATCACCTCCGTTGACAGACGCCCCTTGACCACCTCCATCGACACGGAATCCTTCTCCATCCTGGCAAGCGTTGCCGGAGGCTCCTCAAAGACCGTTATCCCGCCCGATATCGCCCTGTGCAATGATTGCCTGCGTGAGCTGCTTGATCCTGCCGATCGGCGTTTTCACTACCCTTTTATAAATTGCACCAACTGCGGCCCCCGTTTCACCATTGTTGAAACCATCCCCTACGACCGGCAGAAGACCTCTATGAAGGTCTTTCCGATGTGTGCCGACTGTGAAACGGAGTACCGCAATCCCGGGGACAGGCGGTTCCACGCCCAGCCCAACGCCTGTCCGGTCTGTGGCCCCCAGCTCTCCTGGCATGATCACCTCGGGAAAATCCTGATCTGCGATGATCCGGTCAAAGAAGCCGCTCTGGCCCTCGGAAAGGGCAACATCCTTGCCATTCGCGGGCTCGGGGGGTTTCATCTCGCGGCAGATGCCTACTCATCTGCCGCCGTAGACCGGCTGCGCCGGCGTAAAAGCAGACCAGCCAAGCCGCTTGCGGTTATGATGCCCGATATCGACACGGTCAGACAATCCTTCATCATCTCCGGAGAAGAGGAACGGCAGCTGCTCTCAGCCGAGCACCCTATCGTCCTGCTCTCATCTCTTACCAGCCATCTGCTTGCCGATAATCTGGCACCCGGTATCGAGGATATCGGCATCATACTGCCGTATACGCCTCTGCATCATCTCCTTTTTCAGGTTCAGGACAGTCCCGGAGCCCTGGTCATGACCTCGGGAAATGTCAGCGGTGCGCCCATCTGTACCGGCAATAAAGATGCCTTGAACCGTCTATCGACAATTGCTGATTTTTTCCTGCTGCATAACAGAGAAATTGTCACTCGCGTAGATGATTCAGTAAGCCGTATTGTCGCAGGACTCCCTCGCCTGCTGCGCCGAGCCCGTGGCTATGTGCCTTCACCGGTCATGCTCCCTTGGCCGCTTCCCCAGATTATCGGTTGCGGGGCCGGACTGAAGAGCACCTTCTGTCTGGGCAGGGATCATTCTGCCTTCCTCAGCCAACATATCGGCGATCTGTTCAACCTTGCGTCCTATGATTTTTATACGGAATCGGTTGAACATCTGAAACGGGTCTTTGAAATCACCCCCGAGGCCGTCGCCTGCGACCTGCATCCGGATTATCTGAGCAGCCACTACGCCGCCGAGCTCGCTCTCCCCCTGTACCGGGTCCAGCATCACCATGCCCACGCAGTCGCCGTCATGGCCGAACATAGCCTCTCCGATCCTGTTCTTGCTGTGGTCTTGGACGGCACGGGTTATGGCCCCGATGGCACCGTCTGGGGGGGGGAAATACTCCAGGTAGAATTGACCGGCTACACCCGCCTCGGTCATCTCTCCACACTCCAGTTGCCCGGTGGTGATGCCGCCGCAACCGAACCCTGGCGGATGGCGATGTCGGCTCTCTATCGTACCTACGGTGAAGATGGCCTCAAAGAGAAGCGCCTCCCCGATTCCCTCAAAGTGATTCCAGCCGAACGCCGCGACATGATCACCTCAATGCTGGTGAACTCCTTTAACACCCCGCTGACTTCAAGCTGTGGTCGGCTCTTTGATGCTGTTGCCGCCCTGCTCGGGGTACGGCAAATCATTAGCTATGAAGGCCAGGCCGCCATGGAGCTTGAGGCGCTCGCGAGAAAGGCAGGGGGCGTTGCCTGGAAATCAGCCCTTGCACAACCACATTGTGGTACTTTTTCTGGGCAACTCAAGTATCAGGGCGAAAAATGGGAGATTAGTTGCACGGAATTTGTTAGAATGGTCATTGATGCCGTCGCTAAAGGCCTTAAGCCTCAGGAAGTGGCACTCCAATTTCACCTTTCGCTTGTCCGCATTATCACAGAGCTCGTTCGGCGTCTCTCCGATCAAACCGGCATCCATGATGTGGTCCTCAGCGGCGGCTGCATGCAGAACAGCCTGCTACTCGAAGGTCTCATCTCTACGCTGAAACAATACAAGCTGCAGGTATACACAGGAGAGAATATCCCGATCAACGATGGAGCCGTCTCTCTTGGTCAGACAATTATAGGAGGTTTGCAACATGTGTCTCGCAATTCCCATGAGGGTAACCACGGTTGAGGGTGATCCCGACGATTTTACCACCAACCAGATCGCAACTGTCGATGCAGACGGTATCAGCAGGGAGATCCGCCTTGATGTGGTGGACCACTGGCCGGCAGTCGGCGATTACGTTATCGTCCACGCCGGTTTCGCCATACATTCCCTGGTAGAGGATGAAGCCTTGAAAAATATCGCACTTCTGCGAGAGCTCGCAGAAAACATGCCGGCAGAACTGCTCTCCTGAGATGAGGCCTCTGAATGAAATATCTTGATGAGTATCGGGACAGCTCCCTGGCCAAAGCCCTGGTCGCAGAACTGCAGAAGGCGGTAACTCAACCCCTGCGGATCATGGAGGTCTGCGGTTCTCATACCATGGCCATCTTTCGTAATGGCATCCGCAGCATCCTGCCCGAAGGTCTCGAGCTCATTTCCGGGCCCGGCTGCCCGGTCTGCGTCACTTCGGCCTCACACATGGACGCCTTTATCGCCATGGCGGATAAGCCCGGAGTGCGGGTCACCATCTTCGGCGATCTCTTCCGGGTCCCCGGCAGCCATGGGTCTCTAGCCAATGCCAGCTCCCGGGGGGCCAAGATCGATATCGTCTACTCGCCTATGGACGCCCTGGAGGTCGCCAAAACTCATCCGGAGGATCTGGTGGTCTTTCTCGGGGTAGGTTTTGAGACCACAACGCCGGGTATAGCGGCCACAATTTTGGCGGCAAAAACACAGAATATCAAAAATTTCATGGTCTTTTCCACCCAGAAGGTGATGCCGCCGCCTCTCATCGCCCTATTGGATGACCCAGCACTCAAGATCAATGGTCTGCTCTGCCCCGGTCATGTCTCTTCCATCATTGGCGCCAGCGCCTATCAACCTCTGGCGGATAACTACCATCTTGCCTGTGTGGTTGCAGGATTTGAGACTGCCGACCTGCTCCATGGCCTTATTTCTCTGGCTCGACAGGTAGGACGGGGTGAGGCCAAGGTTGAAAACACCTACGGGCGTGTTGTCTCCTGGGAAGGCAATCCCCGGGCCATGAAAATGGTCGATGAGATATTCGAGCCCTACGATATGGAGTGGCGGGGTCTTGGCGTGATCCCCGGCAGCGGTCTTAAAATCAGAAAGAAATATGCTGAATT
Organism: Desulfobulbaceae bacterium; assembly: GCA_031407875.1. GTDB lineage: Bacteria > Desulfobacterota > Desulfobulbia > Desulfobulbales > Desulfocapsaceae > Desulfoprunum. The sequence continues at coordinate 3,827 of JANOIV010000077.1, forward strand.
TGACGCGGAAGTGCGGCTTAACATCACCCTGCCCGAGGCCAGTGAGGCAAAAGGTTGCATGTGCGGCAATATTTTGAAGGGAATGAATAATCCGCGAGAATGCCCACTTTTTAACACTCGTTGCACACCCGCCAATCCCATAGGCCCCTGCATGGTTTCCAGTGAAGGGACCTGTGCCGCATTCCATAAATATGGCCTGGAGATGTAGCCAAAAATTTTCTATTGTCGGCCCGCAGACTGCAGGATACCCTCAGTCTGCAAGCCGAAACGACCCCTTACTGACGTACTCGCCACAATAATGACTCCAGTGTCCCACTGACAGAGAAAGCACATGTCTGAAAAAACCATCCTTCTCGACCACGGCAGCGGCGGACTTGCCAGCCAGGAACTCATCAGCGGCCTGTTTCTCAAGCACCTGGACAACCCGGTCCTCCGCGGGTTGGAAGACAGTGCCGTACTCGACAATTATCCAGGACGCCTGGCCTTCACGACCGACAGCTATGTCGTTGATCCCATCTTCTTCCCCGGTGGGGACATTGGCAAACTGGCCGTGCACGGCACCATTAACGATCTGGCTATGCGCGGTGCCAGACCTCTGTACCTCAGCCTGGGGGTCATACTGGAAGAGGGGATGCCTCTTGATGACCTTGAGCGCATTGTCATCTCTATCAGCGAGGCCTGCAAAGAGAGCGGCGTACCGATCGTGACCGGCGACACCAAGGTTGTGCCCAAGGGGAAAGGAGACAAGATCTTCATCAACACCTCCGGTATCGGCATCGTCCCGGAAGGCCTTGAGATTTCCTCACAGAATGCCCGGGAAGGCGATATCATCATCCTTTCCGGTACGATGGGTGATCATGGCATAACTATTATGACCCGCAGGGCCGGTATCTCCATACAAGGCAAACTCGAAAGTGATACCATGCCTTTGCACCGTCTGGTTCAGAGGCTTCTCGAAGACCTCCCCGGCAGCGTCCATACCCTCAGGGACCCTACCCGTGGCGGAGTAGCCACCACGCTCAATGAGATCGCCGCCAACAGCAGACTCGGTATTGAACTGCGGGAGGAGGATCTGCCTGTTCGCCCCCAGGTACGGGCCGCCTGCGAGCTCTTAGGGCTTGAGCCGCTGTATCTTGCCAACGAGGGCAAGTGTCTGGCCGTTGTCAGCCCTGATAAGGCCAAAGCGGCCCTGGAAATCATGCGCAGGATGCCGGAAGGCGCTGAAGCTGCGATCATCGGCAGAATGGTGGCAGGCAAGCCGGGCAGGGTAGTTATCAATACGCCGATCGGCGGTTTGAGAATGGTGACCCCCCTGCACGGGCACCCCCTGCCACGGATCTGTTAATTTATACGCCCCTCTACCCTCATTACAATACCATGACAACACCAGCAAAAAAAATCGCGATCCTTGGCATTGGCAACATGCTCCTGCGAGATGAAGGCTTCGGAGTCCATACTGTTCAGTACCTCGAAAAGAACTATTCCTTTCCGGACACTGTCGAAATCCAGGATGTCGGGACCGCCGGTATTTATATGTCGCCTTTTCTCGAAGAATGCGATCCTGTCCTCGTCATTGATGTTGTCGACATCGAAGGCGAACCCGGTTCCTTTCACTTCTACACCTTGGCAGACGTCAAGTCCGGTAATTTCCAGACCCGGATGTCCCCCCACCAGCTCGGCATGCTGGAGATCCTGGAGATCTGTAAACTGCGAGATGCCGCACCTGAAACCGTTGATTTCTATACCATCATTCCCAAAGAACTTGTTGAAAGCATTGAGCTCTCCGATGTTGCCGCCGGTCGAGTCGTTGAAGTAGCCGACATGATCCTCAAGCGTCTGGCAGGGTTGGGTGTTGAAGTAACCAAAAGGCCCCAAGAGCTCGAGAATGCATGAAATTTCACTGGTAGAAGGCCTGCTGCATCAACTCAGAGAGCTGGCAGTTGCCCATCAGGCCGGCAAGGTCATCAAGGTTATCATGGAAGTGGGTCCCTTGTCCGGGGTGGTTGCTGATTCTTTCAGATTCGGCTTTGACATTCTGTCAGCAGATGATGATCTTGTCAGAGGTGCGGAACTTGTCCTGGAGATCCCACCGGTATCCTACCGGTGTTCCGATTGCGGGCATATGGAGATCGCTACGGGAGAGAAACCCGAACAGTGTGCGAAGTGCGGGGAACTGTTTCTCACCGCGCAAGGCGGTGACGACCTGATCCTTCGTCAGGTCGAAATGGAGTAATCAACTCATTTTTTACTTTAATGCAAGGATTTATCATGTGCGATTCATGCGGATGTCCCTCACCTTCAGACCATAGCCACGGCCACAGTCATGAGCATGGCAGCCACAGCCACGATGCATCAACCACGAAAACCGTTGATGTTCATGCCAGTCTCTTTGCCGCCAATGACGCTTTGGCCAGGGCCAACAGAGAGCATTTCGATGAGATCGGGGCCGTGGCCCTCAACCTCATCAGCAGCCCGGGCTCGGGGAAGACAACACTTCTTGAGTATACTATTGAGGCTCTCAAAGGTGAGATCAATATTGCCGTCATTGAGGGTGATATTGAAACCGAGCGCGATGCAGACCGCATCCGGGCAAAAGGCGTGCCGGTCATCCAACTGACCACAGGCGGCGCCTGCCATCTCGATGCGGCCATGACCCACAGAGGATTTCATCGACTACAGAAGGAACCCGGCGGAGATACGATTGACCTTCTGTTCATCGAAAACGTCGGCAATCTGGTCTGTCCCGCTACCTTCGACCTCGGTGAGCATGAGCGTGTTGTCCTGGTATCGGTACCTGAGGGACCCGACAAACCGGCAAAATACCCCAAGGCCTTCACCAGCTCGCATACCTTCCTGATCACCAAAACCGACCTCCTGCCCTATTTTGATTTTCCTGTGCCCGAGGCCCGGGCCGATGCCCTGCAGCTCAATCGTCATCTGCGGGTCATAGATCTCTGCGCCACCAAGGGCGGTGAGGGTTTTGAGGCCTGGCTCGGTTATCTGCGGGAATTGGTCGCAAAAATGAAGACCAGGGCAAAATAATCTCTTTTCTGCCGCATCCCTGCTTTTTCCGGTCCCTCCCACTCGGTTGATCGGAAAAAGCCATGGGCAAGTCAACCTACCAGCCTTTAAATCTCTGTTTTCTGCTGATTGCGTATTTCAGCCAGGAGTTCCCGACCGCCACTCTCAAGAATACTGCGGCCAAGTTCATGTCCTATAATCTCCGCTTGACTGCGTGACCCAGTCTGACTCTTTTTCAGAATTTTGCCTCCATCAAGGCTGACAAGACCTCCGGTCAACCTGATAATTTCCCCTTCCAACACAGCCAAAGCAAAAACGGGAATGCTGCATCCCCCTTCGAGGGTTTTCAGAAAGGCGCGTTCCGCCAGAAGGCACGACTCGCTGTCGGGATCATTCAAGCAGGCCCGGACAGCATCACGTTTCTCCGCCGCCAGAGAGGCTGCCGCCTCTATGGCAATGCATCCCTGGCCAACCGGTGGCACAAACTCGTCCGCTGAGAAGACCTTTACAATCATCCCGTCGTACTCCATCCTCTTGACTCCGGCATAAGCAAGCATCAGGGCATCACAATCCCCATCACGCATCTTCTGGATACGGGTCTGCAGATTCCCCCGCATTTCCACAGTCTCCAGGTGCGGATAGTAGTGACGGAGCAAGGCCCGGCGACGGACGGAAGACGTCCCTATGCGGATTTTTCTTGAAGTGTCATTAAGATCCAGGGAAGTATCGTCACTGATCAGGACATCGTTCACTTTTTCACGACAGGTAAAGGCGATGAGACAGAATTCTTCCGGCAGCTGCGATTGCATATCCTTGGCACTGTGTACGGCAATATCGGTGGCACCACTGATCAGCTGTTCTTCAAGCTCTTCGGTAAAGACCCCCTTGCTGCCGATTTTGGCGATGGAAGTATTGAGTATCTTATCCCCCTTGGTCTCCATACCGCAGATGCGGGTCTCCATGCCCTGAGCATTCAAGGCCCTGGCGACGGTCTCCGCCTGCCACATTGCCAGCTTACTCTTTCGTGATCCGATTGTTATCATGCCTGTTCGATGTCCTTTTTCTTCCGTACGATGACGGATTCCAAAGCAATTCTCTGCAATCCATCCTCAGCGCCGATTTATATACCATATACAGTGTGGATATGAAATCATGAGAATGCATATCCCGGAAATCGTCCCGGCCATTTGCCAGCCGCGGACAAAACATGTATGATAGAGGTCATGCGACTCCTTCTCTACAATATCCGCTACGGCACCGGACACAAAAAGGGCTTCCACCTGCCCGTTCCTTACGCTGGGTTCTTCAAAAAAACCACTGTCAATCTTCAGCGCATCATCTCCTTTATACGTACTGTCGATCCTGATATTATTGCCCTGGTCGAAGTTGATTCCGGCTCCTACCGCTCCAGTAATTCCTGCCAGGCAGAACAGATTGCCAAGGATCTTGGCTACCATTTCGTGGTCGAGACCAAATACAGCAACAATTCGATCGCGCAGAAGGTGCCGATCATCAGGCAGCAATCCAACGCCCTCTTGAGCAGACTCGCAATCGTCGACTGCTCCTTGCACTATTTCTCACAGGGCGTCAAACGGCTGATCATCCAGGCGGAACTCGAGCAAGTTGTGATATTTATCGTCCATCTCTCCCTCAAGTATCGGCACAGACAGAATCAGCTTGAGCAACTCTACAGTCTGGTAAAGAATGCCGACAAGGAGATCATCCTCGCTGGCGATTTCAACACATTCTGGGGCAGCAGGGAACTTAAGCTGTTTCTTGCCGCAACAGGACTCAAAAATGCCAACAGAGAAGGATCCCCTTCCCATCCCAGCCATGCCCCTCATCGACAGATCGATTTTATCCTGCACTCCAGAGGCATCCATATCGATACTTTCTCAATACCCGATATCCAGCTGTCGGATCATTCCCCACTGATCTGCGACTTTACCTGCATTCCATCGACTCAGCCGATGCGTCAAGAGGCAGGAAGATAGAATATAACACAACTGCCCTTATGCGCAGAGTATTTACAATGCCCCTCGACTCTCTGGGCGATTATCTTGTCGTCTTCGATCAGCAGCATCCGCATCCTTTTTCCTTCCAGTTCTCTTTTCATATCCCTGTCCCAGAGCAACAACCGAGCAGTTCCTGCCGGTCCGATCATCACCGAGTCTTTTCGCCCGACGATAGGAAAAATAGTCCGTCGAACATGCAGTGCATATCCCTGAAACCGTGATTGAAGCGGAGCGAAGACCACTTTCGATGAGTTGTACCCGAGTGATCTGCCAGAAATCGAAATGGTTTTCCCGGACCATAAAAGAATGAAAGCCAGGTGGGAGTTCCTGGTTATGATTGATAAATTCGCTGCAGCAGGGGCCAAGAGAAGGACTGATGGCCGCCAGAACATCCACGGGTCTTGAGCCGTATGCATCCGTCATCATCTTCACGGTCTTTCCGAGAATATCCTGGGCACTGCCACGCCAACCGCAATGGACGGCACCAATGACCTTGCAGACCGGATCAAAGAGCATTACAGCCTGACAGTCGGCATGTTGGATCATGATCCCGACATCCGGCAGATCGGTGAGAAGGGCATCGTAACCGTCGACCTCGTAATCTTCCCCCGGTCTTTTTTCCAGACAAAAAATTCTGTCGCCATGGATTTGGCGAGCAGAGAGCAAAAATTCTACCCCCAGGAAGTCCTTAACTCTTTTTCTGTTGCCGGCGACAGCGGCTCTCAGATCACCAACGGTATAACTGGTATTGAACGAAGCAAAGGGTTCGGCGCTTGCCCCGCCGTGCCGATCAAACATGGCAAACCTGCAGAATCCGGGTTGATCCGTCAGAAACGTCTGCCACCGCGTCCCTTGAGATGAAACTGATTTCATTTGTGTTCTCTGGCTGATTTATTCTGCTCAATGCTCTTTCCGAATTACCACAGTGGCTCTAAAATAGAACAGAAGGACTGTCAGCACAACACACTATAACGCAATACAAAAAAAGGGGAATGCCCCCGAAAAGGCATTCCCCTGACTGTCATGGGTTATAAGAGATTCTACGACCTAGAAGAAGGCCTCGAAGGTCAGATAGACCTGATCCGCCTGCTCAGCCGGATCCAAGCCAAGCATCGTCAGCTTGGCCTGATCTCCGGCATCCCCGAGATCATAGGCCGCCATATTCCAGTCGCCTGAACCGGAATAATCATACTCGTAGTGCTGGTAGCCAAACCTGATGAAGGTTTTGGCATACTTGGAAATCATCTCTCCCGTCGGTAGGTCGTAGAGGCCATACACCTCGTAAACCTGGCCTCGCGCTGCCAGCTTTGACATGTAGATATCATCATGACCGGGTGACATCGCCAACCAGTTTTCCGAACCATAATTGAACTCAGCACCAATTTTCAGGCCGACAGTATCGATGTCGTAGCGTACTCCGGCATAGACGCTGTAGCCGTCTTCATTGTCGGTGTTCGGTCCGGCCGTACGCAAGGCCATGGCGGCAAAGTCGTTGAACATGCCATCCGCATCGGGTTGGGTCTGAGACCAGCCACCGGAGACAAAATAATGCAGGTTGCTGACTTTATTCTGAAAAACTGCAGCAGTATGGAGGATATTG